>CAZDMM010000127.1:0-12993 GCA_964505845.1 uncultured Caldilineaceae bacterium | reverse complement strand
CGGTGGAGGAGGCCATGCGGTTGGTTGATCTGAAAGCCCGGTACGGCTATCAAAAAGTGGTCATCTCCAGCTCCGTCACCAAAATTGCCAGCCTGGAGCAGCTTCAACGCATGGCCGGCCAGGGCGCCTTCATCGAGATTACCTTTGCCGCCTATACGGCGGCGGCTCTCGTCCCGCTGACCCATTATTACGTGGAAAAAGAGTACATCTCCATTGACGAAGGCATGGCCGAGGCGGACAAAGGCGGCCTGCCCCAGGTGGCGCGGCTGATTCGGGCCATCGGGCCGCAGCACTGCATCCTCGCCACCGATTTTGGGCGCTACGGTTTGGCTACCCCGGTGGAAGGGCTGCGCCAGTTTATTGCCTGCCTGCTGGATTTGGGCATCCTGCCAGAAGACATTCGGACGATGGTCAAGACCAACCCGGAGCGGTTGTTGGGGTTGGAATCAGCCTGATGAATGGCGAATGGCGAATGAACGAATAAGCGAATGGCGAATAGGCGAATCATCTTTCGCCATTCGCTCATTCGCCATTCATTTAGGTTTGGAGATTAGAGATTGGCACTCCCACCCACCCCAAAATTAACTATCCTGCAACCCACCATTTCCTTGGCCGACCCGCACATAGCCAGCGATAACAAGCACCGGCTGAGTATTTTGGCGGCGCTGGGCGAAGCGTTGGTCTGCCGGGACGAGCGGGGGCGCTATCAACCTGCCCTGGCCCAAAGTTGGCAGGTGGCGGAGGACGCCCGCACCTGGACTTTCCGGCTGCGGCCAGATATTCGCTGCCACAACGGGGATATATTGACCGCCGCCGACGTTATAACCTCGCTGGAGCGGGCCTTCAGCCCGGCCCTGGGCGGCGATTTGGGCACGGAGGGGCTGTACCAAAGCTATTTTCAGAGGGCGGCGCTGCAAGCAGGCGATGACCAGACGCTCCACCTGCGGCTGGCCCGGCCCATGGCCGATGCTCTGGATTTGCTGGTGGACATTCCTATTTTACCTCAGCGCGCCCTGGCCGAGCTGCCGCAGCAACTCAGCGGCAGCGGTCCCTACCGGCTGGTCGAGGTTCAGCCGGATGCGATTGTAATGGAAGCCTTTGCCGGCTACTGGGGCGGGCCGCCGCCGGTTACGGAACTTCACTGGCAAGCCGAGCCGGACGGCGAGCGGCGGGTCGAACGGCTGCTGGCCGGCCAGGCCGACTTGATTGCCCAGGTTCCCCGGTCAAACCTGTCAACCTGGCAACATTCCACCCAAGCTGTGCTGGTGACAGCGCCGGGCAGCGTGTGTACCGTTTTTATGAATAATCTCCGCGCCGGGGTGTGCGCGGACCGGCGGGTGCGTCAAGCCTTGAATTACGCCCTGGATGTGCCGGCCCTCATCGAGCGGCTTATGGGCGGTGCGGCCCGCCCCCTCAACGGCCCGCTGACCGAGCTACATTTTGGCTACGACCCGGCCACGCCGCCCTATCCCTACGACCCGGCGCGGGCCAAAGCGTTGCTGGCTGAGGCCGGTTATGGCGAGGGTTTGGAAATCACCCTGAATGTGCCGGCCATTCTACCCGATGAAGCCGTGCCGCTGGCCCACCTGATGGCCGAGCAGTACGCCCAGGTCGGGATCACCGCCCACATTCGGGAGTTTGCCGACCGCCCCGGCTACGCCAACATGGTCAAGGCCAAGCAGATTGATGACGCCTGCTGCTTCGACTCCAGCCCGCTCAGCACCTATCGCTGCCTGCGCGAAAAATTTCACTCCGGTGTGGCGGGGCCGTGGTGGCAAGGTTACGCCAACCCTACCGTGGATGCGCTGCTTGACCGGGCTGAGGCCACCGTTGGCGACGCCCAGCGCCAGGTCCTCTACCGCCAGGCGTATCGCCTCATCCGGGATGACGCGCCCTGGATTTTTTTGTACAGCCCCTCCCTGACCTGGGGCGTCGGCCCGCACGCGCGGGGCTGGAGGCCGAGCGTAGATGGGGTGATTCGTTTAAGACGATGACCGCTGACAGTTGACTGCCGACCGCCCTCGAAAGTAACTTGTGGCGGTCGGCAGTCTGTGGTCGGCGGTCATTTTAAGTGGAGGTTTATCCTATGAGTCTTCGCACCGAAATCAGTTTAGCCGAATACCAGCGCCGCATCGAGCGCATGCGGGAATATATGGAACAGCACGGCCTGGCTGGGTTGTGTATCTTTGGGGCCAATTGCACCTTTTACCTGAGCGGCTTTCACCACGTGGCTACGGAGCGGCCGGTGGTGCTGGTCGTCCCCCTCAAAGGCGAATTGGCCTTGCTCGCGCCGCACCTGGAAGAGGAAAACATCCCCATCCGCAACCCCAATATCAAGGAAATGAAGATTTACCGGGAATACCCCGGTCTGAAGCACCCCATGCTCTACCTGGCCGAACTTTTGCGGGACAAAGGGCTGGCCGACAAGCACCTGGGTGTGGACAGCGGCGGCTGGGGCGGCGGTTGGGGCTATCGCGGCCCGGCGCTGGCAGAGGTCGCGCCCCGGGCCAGGTTGACCAACATCAAAGAGGTCATTGACGACATGCGCATGATCAAGTCGGCGGAGGAGATTGAGTTGATTCGTCTAAGCGCCCACTTTGGCAACGTGGCCCACGCCCTGCTCCAGGATAACGTTAAGGTGGGCCTGTCGGAGCTAGAGATTGCCCATCGGACGGCGGCGGAGGCGGTCAGCTATATGGTCAAAGCCATGCCGGCCGAGTGGGAACCCAAAAGCGGGGCCGGAGGAGCCTATGTCAACTTTACTTCCGGCCCCAAAACAGCCTTCAACCATCGCCAGACCGGCGGGCGAAAAATTCAGCCGGGCGACGTGCTGGCCACCGACGTGGGCGCAGAAGTGGGCGGCTATCTGAGCGAATTGGAGCGCATGCTGATTGTCGGCCCGCCGACCGATTTTCATAAGAAATATTTTGATTTGGAAGTGCAGCTTCAGGATATCGCCTTTGCCGCCATCCGGCCCGGCCGGCGCTGCGGTGAGGTGGAGCGGGCGGTCAACCAATTTTTGGAAGCGCACGATTTGTACGGCCTGACCCGCACCCACATTGGGCACAGCATCGGCTTTGAAGCGCACGAAGGGCCGTTTCTGGACGTGGGCGATGAGACGGAGATTCAGCCGGGCATGCTTTTCACGGTGGAGCCATGCCTGTTTGTGCCCGGCCAGGCCGGTTTCCGCAACTCCGATACTGTTCTGGTGACAGAGGATGGCTTGGAGATGATTACCTACTATCCGCGTGATTTGGAGAGCTTGACGATACCAGTGTAGGTGATTTACGATTTCAGATTTACGATTTACGATTCAATCTGAAATCGTCAATCGTAAATCGGTTTGGTACTACTCGGCTCATATATTGATACCGCTTGGCCCTTGCGCGGTGAGCAGCTATCGCTACAATTAAGTACCCTTAGAATCTATCCGAAAACTAGCGGGCCTGGCTCCCACGCCCGGCACTCCCTCCGGTCGGGCGGCGTGGGAGCCGCCGCTGCTAAGGTTTTCGGATTAGCTCTTACTCAGAAAGGAGTCTGCAATGCCCAAACAGGTGACGCTTTTCTCCACCAACACCGATTACGTCAGTCCCCGTTGACAGGAGTGCTGCCGCGTGAGAGAGTTTCTCTCCGATCATCAGGTGGAATTTGTCGAACGAAACATTCGCCGGGACCCGCTAGCCAGGCAGTATATCCTGGACACGCTGGGAGTTGAGGCGGTGCCCGTCACCGTGATTGACGACCAGCATGTAATTGGCTTTGATAGGACCAGATTGGAATCATTACTAGGGTTGAACGGTTAATGTTTAACGCTTTAGAGGTGATTATGCTTTTGGATGAAGAAAAGCTCAGCCAATTAGTCCAGGACTTGCGCGCTCTATACGAAGATTTGGACAACGAGCGGCTCATCAATAAAACCAAGATTGCCAACTCACCGCCGGGGAGCTACCCCTATGGCGAAGGCATGCATGATGGTCTGCGCTATGCTGCGGCCGGGCTGGAAAATATTTTGGCGCAATATGGATTAATGACCCCGGCCCAGGATGATTGACAAATTGGGGAGAGCGTGTTACAGTAAGCTCCCCGTGAGACATCTTATGGCAACAACAAAGCTTCCAACTACGATTTCGGGAGGACTCGTCGTTAAAGGCTTTATGTTTTAAGTTGTACCATCCAAAATATTTTTAGGAGGAGGTTCCATGAAAAAAATTAATAGTTTAATGAGTATGATGCTTTTGTTGGCTTTGCTGTTAGCATTAGCCCCAAGTATGGCGTTGGCACAGGGCGAAGTGGTTTGTGAGCAAGATTATACCACACAGGCAGAAGATTCCGCATCTACATTGGCCGATAGGTATTATGGTAATGTTTTGGCCTACCCGGTGATTGTGGACGCCACCAACGCTATGCATGCCAAGGACAGCAGCTACGCCAAAATTGACGACCCCAACGTCATTGAACTTGGCTCAAAGTTATGCATTCCACCCGGCGAAGTGGCTCAGAAACTGCTCAATGAGCAGGTCTTCACCCAGGTTTCTCAAGACCAGGCCTCCAAGACCCTGGTAGTGGCCATCACCGAAGACTCCGTCACGATGGACCCCAACCGAGTCTATGAAATACATGCCGGCACCGTGCTGCACGATGTATATGAAACTCTGGTCGCTTTCGCGCCCGGCCGCATGGACAAACTCGAACCCAAACTGGCCAAAAGCTGGACCATTTCCCCAGACGGGCTGGTCTATACCTTCACCCTTGACGAAGGGCACAAATTCAGCACCGGCCGCCCGGTTACGGCTGAAGATGTGGCTTTCAGCATTCGCCGCACCAAGAACCTCAAAGGCAACCCCTCCTTCCTGGCCGAAGCTATCGCCAAGGTGGAAGCTCCCGACGCCAAAACAGTGGTACTGACCCTGTCAACCCCGGACCCGGCCATTTTAGCTAAATTAGCCGGCGTCTGGTTTGGCGTGGTTGACAGCACCGAAGCCAAGTCTCAGGGCGCCTCCGACGCCGAAGGGGCCGACAAAAGCGATACGGCCGAGCAGTGGTTCAACAATAATTCTATCGGCAGCGGCCCCTACATTCTGCAAAGCTGGACGCCCAGAGTTGAAGCCATTTTGGCCCGCAATCCCCAATATCCGGGCGCACCCGGCGCATTTGAGCGGGTTTTCTACCGGGTGATCTCTGAATCCGCCGCCCAAAAGCTGGCCCTGGAAGCCGGCGATATTGACATTGCCCTGGATATCACCGCCGACCAACTACCCAGCCTGAAAGAAAACCCCAATGTGACCATCTTCCAGGGGCAGGGCGACGGGGTCTACTTCTTGATTATGAATATGGACCCGGCCATCGGCGGGCCGGTGGCCCAAGATGCGGTGCAAGATGCTATCCGGCTGGCCATAGATTATGAAGGGCTCAAGACGCTGGTGGGTGGTTCCGCCGCCACGCCGGTCAACATTATCCCGGTCGGCTGGGCTTATGCGCTTGATGCGGCCAAGACTCCCAAACGTGATGTTGAGGCAGCCAAGGCCAAGCTGGCCGAAGCCGGCTTCGCCAACGGTTTCACTATTGACCTGGAAACCGCCGACTACACCATTGCCGGCGTCTCCTTTGTCACCCTGGCCCAAAAGGTGCAGGCTGACCTGGCCGAGGTCGGCATTACGGTGAATATCAAGAGCAGTGATATTGGCCCGGCTCTGCAGAAATATCGCGAGGCGAAATCTGGCTTTGGCCTGTGGCAGTGGGGACCTGACTTTACTGACCCGATTGACCGCCTGGCCTTTACTCCCGGCGGCAAGGTTGGCCTGCGGGTCAACTGGACGGAGGATAAAGCCAGCGCTGCTTTAAATGAAGCCGTGGCGCGGGCTAAGGTAGCTACCGCCGACGCCGACCGGGCTGCCGCCTTCGGCGATATTCAAAATATCATGCTCGATGAAAGCCCCTTTGTGTTCCTGGTCCAGAACGGCACCCAGGTGGTTTACAATGCCAAACTGAAAGGCTTTGTCTTCCTCGGTATCGTCGCCGGCCGGATTGATCCGTATATGATGAGCAAATAGTTATTCAGGAAGTAAGTTGTAGGAAGTAAGGAGTAAGGGATAGGATTTTACCTTACTCCTTACTTCATAATCCCTACTTCTTACTCCCTACTTCCTTTAATGCAAAAATTCATCTTACGTCGCCTTTTTTTACTGATACCCCTGCTGATTGGCGTAACGCTGATTGCTTTTATCATCTCCCAAACCGTCCCCTCAGACCCGATTAATGCCGCGCTGGGCCAAAAAGCCATTTCTGATCCAGAAATTGTCGCCGCTTTTCGGGCCAAGTGGGGTTTGGACAAGCCGCCCCACATCCAGTACCTCACCTATCTGGGCAATCTGCTGCAGGGCGATTTGGGTACCTCCATTGCCACTCACAATCCGGTGCTCCAGGATTTAAGCTGGTACATGCCCGCCACTACGGAACTGGCTACCAGTTCTATCATCCTGGCCATCGGCATCGGCGTTCCCTTTGGCATTATCTCGGCCCTGCGGCGCAATACCTGGCTGGACCAGGTAAGCCGGGTTATCTCGCTGATTGGCGTCTCGGCTCCGGTTTTTTGGTTAGCCTTGTTGGCCTTATTGATCTTTTATGCCCGGCTGGGCTGGCTGCCGGGGCCTGGTCGCCTGGATATTGGCTTAGACCCTCCACCCGGCGTCACCGGCTGGTTTACCATTGACGCCTTAATTATGGGCGATTTTGACCTGTTCCTAAATGCTCTTAGCCACCTGGTTTTACCCAGCCTGGTTTTGGCGGCCTTTAGCATGGGCCTCATCACCCGCATTACCCGCTCGGCCATGTTAGACGTGGTAAGCCAGGATTATATCCGTACGGCCCGCTCCAAAGGCTTGAATGAGCGCACCATCACCATCCGCCACACCCTGCCCAACGCTATGATTCCCACCGTGACGGTGTTGGGGTTGTCCTACGGCAATCTCCTTACCGGGGCAGTGCTCACCGAAACCATCTTTTCCTGGCCGGGCATCGGGCAGTACGCCTACCAGGCTTCGGTGCGCCTGGATTTTCCGGCCATTATGGGTGTGACCATGCTGATCGCGCTGGTCTTTATTCTGGTCAACCTGGCCGTAGATGTGCTTTATATTTTTTTAGACCCGCGCTTACGAGAGGATTGACGGAGCTGTGCAATCAACCACTACCTCTTCACCAACCACGGCCGCCGGCGCCAATGCCATCAACCTGGCCACCATCTATGCTCTGCGCCCGCAACGTTCCCGGCTGTCGAGCTCCCTCTATTTTTTAAAACGGAACCAATTGGCCCTGATTGGGCTGGTCATCGTCCTATTCATCCTGATCATCACCACGGCCGCGCCTTGGCTGGCCCCGTATGAACCCCTCAAACAAACCATTGCCGACCGCCTGCAGCCCCCTTCGGCTAAATATTTCTTTGGCACCGACCAGTTAGGCCGCGACATCCTCAGCCGGGTGATGTATGGGGGGCGAATCAGTTTGCCGGCAGCGTTGGCGGTGGTCCTCATTGCCGGCCTGATCGGAACCCTGGTGGGGGCGGTGGCCGGTTTTGTGGGCGGGGTGGTCGAAGAGATCTTCATGCGCCTCACCGACATCTTTATGGCCTTCCCAACCATCATCCTGGCCATGGCCATTGCCGCCGCCCTGGGGCCAAATGTTAGCAATGCCATCATCGCTATGGTGGTGGTGTGGTGGCCCAATTATGCCCGTATTGTGCGCAGCCTGGTTTTAAGCGTCAAAGAAAATGAGTATGTTCAGGCCAGCCGCGCCCTCGGCGCAACCGAGAGCCGGGTGCTGTGGCGGGTGGTGCTGCCCAACAGTGTTGCCCCCGTTTTGGTCATGGGCACGCTGGATTTGGGCAATGCCATCCTGGTTTTTGCCGGCCTGAGTTTTTTGGGCCTGGGAGCGGAACCCAGCAAACCGGAATGGGGCCGCATGATTGCCGATGGCATTCGGAGTTTTGACCAGTGGTGGATCAGCGCCTTCCCCGGCCTGGCCATCTTTCTCATTGTCATGGCCTTTAACTTTTTAGGCGACGGCCTCCGCGACGCTCTCGACCCCCGCCTGCGGCGCCAACTGTAATTGGAGATTAGAGATTGGAGATTAGGGATTCATCCATTATCAGTCTCCAATCTCTAATTACCAATTACCAATTACCAATCTCTACCCCCCAACCTGATACCACCCGGCTCTAATTTTTGACCCCCCTGGCTCTTGCCAAGACCCGGCGCTTTTGTTACCATTAGCCGCCATAAATTTTAATCAACTCAATGAGGTGAAACAGATGCAAACGCAAGCGCAAACCGCCAGATCCATAACTTTGGTTGACGCCATTTTACCCCATCGCCGGGCGATTCATAATATCGTCCTGGTGGCCTTTTTTACGGTGTTGATTGCTTTGTCCGCCCAGGTAGCCATCCCACTGCCATTTACACCGGTACCGCTTACCCTGCAAACGCTGACCGTCTTGTTGACGGGCGCTTTGCTGGGCAGCCGTTTGGGCGCCGTCACCCTGCTGGCCTATCTGGCCGAAGGGCTGGCCGGCCTGCCGGTGTTTGCCGGCCTCACCAACGCCTGGTCAATGTCAAGCATCCCCGGCGTGCCGGTCATCATAGGGCCAACGCTAGGCTATTTGGTTGGCTTTGTTTTTGCCGCCGCCCTGGTGGGCTTTCTGGCCGAGCGCGGCTGGGATCGCCGCTGGTGGAGTACTTTCCTGGCTATGCTGCTGGGCAACCTGGTCATCTATGCCTTTGGAGTGGGCTGGTTAAGCACCATGACCGGCCTCATCATTGCCCTGGACAAGGGCATGGTGCCCTTCCTCATCGGCGACGCCCTTAAAATCGCCGCCGCCGTGACCGCTTTACCGGGCGGCTGGGCGCTGGTCAACAAGAAATGATCATCAAAGCGCAGGATGTGCCGGAACTCAGGGAAGAAGGTTATCCCCTGGTCATGAAAAAAATCATCTACCGGGGCCAGCACAGCGACAACATTAGCGTCACCCTGGTTAAAATGTGGGGCCACCACAAAAAGATGGTTTGCCACGCCAGCGACCGGGCCTACTACATCATCGAGGGTGAAGGGGAATTTCAGGTGGGCGACGACCCGCCGGGCCAGGTAATCGGCGGCGATTTTGTGTTTGTGCCGGCCGGCGTGCCTTACGTTTTTGACGGTCACATCACTTACCTGGTGATGAACGGCCCGGCTTTTACGCCCGGCTCTGATGTAGAGTTGGAATAAACTGGAGGATTGGAAGATTGGAGGGTTGGTCAATATCCAGCCCTCCAATCCTCCAGGTTTTGAGCTATGCCTACAAAATCGGTACTGGATGAGATTCGAGCTAAAGGTATTTTGCGGATTGCCGTATCGTTCTCTCCTCCGCCGGAAACCGGCCACTCACCGGAGTTTTACCTTGATTCCACCAGCGGCCAGGCCGCCGGCGTTGTGCCGGAGTTGGGCAAAGTCATGGCCGCCGATTTGGGGGTCAAAGCGGAATTTGTAGACCTGCCCTGGCCGGAGCACCTGGCCGCTCTGCGGGCAGGCCGGGTAGACCTGCTCTTGAGCTACACCAATACCCCGGCGCGGGCGTTGGAGGTAGAATTTGCCGGCCCCTTGTTACCTTCCCAGGCAGTTGTCGTCCTTTCCGGCGATAGTCCTCTCCAAAAAATTGAAGAGTTGAATCAGCCCGGACGGCGGCTGGCTATCTGGCATGGCTCCTCCATCGCGCGGGTGGCGGCGGCCACTTTTCCCCTGGCCACCCTGGTCGAGTCGGCTCATCCCACCGCCGAGGTAGAAGCCGGGCGGGTTGACGGCGGCGTGGTGGATGCCGTCACCAAAATATTTATGCGGCAGCACCCCAGGCTAAAATTGCTGCGCGATGACGACGGCAAGTTGGTGATTTTGGCCCAGGAATGGGGCCACCCGGCCATCCGGCCCGGCGACCAGAAATTTCTCAACTGGCTCAACAACTGGCTTGACTACCATAAAGACGGCCCCATCCGCTATTGGTGCCACACCTGGTGGCAAGCATGGATGGCAGAGTGAGAGCGAGTGTACCATCTGGTATCATTTCTTGATACCAAACTTCTCTTGACGGCTCAACTTTGTGTGTTATTATAGGTTGATGTTTTTGGCGGGGCCTTCTAATTAATAGAAGCCAAAAAATTCAATTTAACCTATCAGGAGGAGACCATGAAAAAAGGTAATCGTCGGGAATTTCTCAAGATGGCCGGGGTGACAGCCGCAGGTTTGGGGGCTGTGGGCCTGGCCAAAGTATCCGAGGCCAGCGCCGCACCGGTAGACTCGCTGGCCAAGTATCGCTCCATTGCTATCCACGCCCGGCAAGATACATCCGTGGCTTTGGTAGACAAAGTGGTTGAAGCGGGCGTGCTGCGCGCCGGTGTTGATTTAACCTTTCCCCCGCTCCAATTCCGCGATAAAGATACCAACGAGCCGATGGGTTACTGTGTTGACCTGACCAACGCCATTGCCGCCGATTTGGGCGTTACCGTCGAATGGGTAGAGCTGCCCTTTGCCCAGCTCATTCCGGGGCTGCAAGCCGGCCAGTTTGATTGGAGCGGCATTGCCTTAACTATCCGGCCCCAACGCGCTCAAGCCGTGCGCTTTATCAGCGAACCCTGGTTCTTTGAAGACTCGATGCTGTTGGTCAACAATGACTTTAAATTTACAGACCTGAGTGAATTGAATGACCCCGCTGTTACCTTTAGCAACCTCACCGGTTCGGCTCAAGATGCCAGCGCCCAACTCCGCTGGCCCAATGCCACCTACCGCACCTTTGAAGCCCTACAAGACTCACTGCAAGAAGTTGCTTCTGGCCGCGCCCAGGTTTCATTAGTGGCCGCCTGGAACATCATCCCCTTTATGGATGAGAATCCCGATATCCCGGTTCATATTTGGGAAGGCGGCTCCCTCTTTGCCGATCTCAATACCATCATGCTGCCGCACGGCGATGAGAAAACCGCTTTCTGGCTGGAAAACTGGATGCGCTATCAGGGCGCTCACAAGCTGCAAGATGGCCTGTGGCAAAAATGGCAGGCTGATAATCTGGCCAAGATAGAGCAGTATAGCAAACCCAAGTAAGGGCGGAAAGACCTCTGATCTGCTTTAACAGTCCAATTTTAGTTTGACTCATTAGCCCTGTGTCATGCCCCCTCAATGACATAGGGCTAATATTTAGCTCTGCCAACGGCTAAACAAAGGTATGGATTTTGAACTAACAGTTGAACAACGCATGCTCCGGGACATGGTGCGTGAGTTTGCCCAGGCCGAAATCGCTCCACGCGCTCAGGAGATTGATGACCAGGATGAATTCCCGCGTGATCTTGTTGAGCGCATGGCCCAATTGGGGCTGTTAGGGCTGCCCTTTCCCGAAGAATACGGTGGCGCGGGCGCAGATTACCTCAGTTTTGTGCTGGCCGTAGAGGAAATTGCCGCCGCCTCCGGCTCCATGGCCGTCATCTTCAACGGCCATGTTTCGCTGGGGGCCATGCCCATTTACCTCTTTGGCACCGAAGCTCAAAAACAACAATGGCTGGTTCCGCTGGCGCAAGGGCAGGGCTTGGGCGCCTTTGCCCTGACCGAACCTCACTCCGGCTCCGATTCGGCAGCCTTGCGGACATCCGCCGTCAAACAAAACGGCGACTGGGTGCTCAACGGCCAAAAAATGTGGATTACCTCCGGCGCGGTGGCCCGCTCGCTGGTGGTAGCCGCCAAAACCGATCCTGCCGCCGGGTCGCACGGTATTTCAAACTTTATTGTCCCGGCCGGCGCGCCCGGCCTGAGCGCCGGCAAAGATGAAAAAAAGATGGGCATGAAAGGCTCACCCACCAACCAGATTTACTTTCAAGAGTGCCGCATCCCGGAGGAAAATTTACTGGGCAAGCTCAACGAGGGCTTCAAGCAGTTTATGATTACCCTGGATGCCGGCCGCTTGACGGTGGCAGCCATGGCTTTGGGTCTGGGCCGAGCCGCCTATGAACAATCGCTCAAATATGCCAAAGAGCGCCGGGCCTTTGGGCAAGCCATTGCCAATTTTCAGGCCATTCAATTCAAGCTGGCCGACATGGCCACCGAGCTTGAAGCGGCCCGCCTCCTCCTTTACAAAGCCGTCGCCACAAAAGAAAAAGGCCAGCCCCTCACCCAAATTGCGGCCATGGCCAAACTCTTTGCCTCAGAAGCGGCCGAGCGAGCCTGCTCTCAGGCCATCCAGATTCACGGCGGCATGGGCTACAGCCAGGAAATGGGGGTAGAGCGGCTCTACCGGGATAACCGGCTCACCCTCATCGGCGATGGCACCAGCGATATCCAACGCCTGCTCATCGCCCGGCAGATCTTAAAGGCCAATTAGAGCATGAACTATAAATTCCAGTGGCATCTCATCACCCGCAATTGGCAGCCTATCCTGGAGGGGCTGCTGGTCACTTACCTGGTGACGCTGCTCGCCATGGTCTTGTGCCTGACATTTGGCCTGGTGTTAGCCCTCATGCGCCTGTCAAAGTACCGCTGGCTCTCGTTCATTGCCCAAACCTACATCGAGATTGTGCGGGCTATCCCCTTATATGTCTTTTTGCTGTGGATTTATTTTGGCCTGTCGGTGGCCCTGGGGATTACCTTTCAACCCCTGGAAGCCGGGGTTTTAGCCCTGGGGCTGTTAACCTCCGCTTACACCGCCGAAATTTATCGCAGCGGCATTATGGCCGTGCCGCCCGGCCAAACCGAGGCGGCCAGAGCTTTGGGGCTAACCCAACTCCAAATTTATCGCGACATCGTGTTTCCACAAGCCTTTAAGGTGGTGCTGCCCTCCCTGGCCAACCAGTTTGTCGGGGTGTTCAAAGGCGCCGCCATTGTCTCGCTGATTGGAGTGGCCGACCTGATGTACTTTGCCCGTGAAGCCTCACTAAAATTCTTTCGACCCTTCGAGTTTTACTCAGCGGCCGGCGCCATTCTCATTGTCAGCAC
>CAZDMM010000126.1:12505-13024 GCA_964505845.1 uncultured Caldilineaceae bacterium | reverse complement strand
CCTGACCTGTTATCAAGTGTTGCAGGCCAACCAGAGGGCGGCTCAGGCGCAGATGGTTTTAGGCCTGGCCCAGGAGTATCTAAACACCCGGCTCAACCACATCAAAGATGCGGCCTTGCAGCAAAGCTACCTGCATAACATCCCAGAAAACCGCCTGATCCGTGAGTTGGGGCTATCGGAGCAATAAAAAACCCGCTTTCTAGCCCCATAGAAAGCGGGTTTTTACTTCAAAGTCTGTTTTGTTTAGTTGACAAAGCCGATCAAGCGGCCGGCTTGATCGGGACGGCGCAGTTTAGCCAACGCCTCTTTTTCAATCTGGCGGATGCGCTCGCGGGTCAAGCCAAAGCGCTCGGCCACATCCTGCAAGGTTAGGGGATGCCCATCCCGCAGACCATACCGCAGCTCCACAATCCGGCTTTCACGGGCTGTTAACCCGGCCAAAGCCCGGCGAATTTCGTTTTCCAGCAGGGTAGAGTCAACCTGATCTTCCAAAGCCTGGGTGAGATCATTTTCCACAAA
>CAZDMM010000126.1:0-12495 GCA_964505845.1 uncultured Caldilineaceae bacterium | reverse complement strand
GGGTTGCCCCATCATCGCCTACAGGTTCTTCCAAGCTTAGAGTTTCTTGCCCATCCTGTAGCAGCTCATGAATTTGCTCTGGGGCATCGCCGGTGTGAGCGGCGATTTCTTCTAATTCTGGAGTGCGCCCAAGCTGTTGAGTCAGCTCCCCCCTGGCTTTGCGAATTTTGCCCAGGTGGTCAACTTTATGCACCGGCAGACGAATGACCCGTGTTTGGACGGCCACCGCCCGGCTCACGCTTTGGCGAATCCAGTAGCTGGCGTATGTGCTCAAACGCACACCTTTAGCTTCATCAAATTTGTCAATGGCGCGAATCAAGCCCAGCACCCCTTCCTGAGAAAGCTCAGCCAGGCTCAGGCCATGGCCGGTATATTTATTAGCAATGCTAATAACCAGCCGCCCGTTAGATTGAATTAAGGTGCGACGGGCAAGCGCACCCTCTTCTGCCTTAGCTTGAAGTTGTTTGCGCAGCTCTACCTCTACGCCCTGGCTTTTGGCCAGTCGTTTAGCGGCTTTTTTGCCTTCAAGCATAAGTTTTAGTAAACGTTTTTCTTCAGCCGGAGCTACCGGCGCTGTTGCCGCCAGATCAGCAATGCTCAACCGAAATAATGCTTCTTCAGGAGCCCAAGTTGTTGCCATACTCTCTCTTTACCTCATTTCCAAATAATTTTCACTTTTGCTCATAAACGTAACATAATACGCCCGAGTGATGCTGCCAGCCGATTTCGTCCGTCGAGAGATACGGAGTTTTACCAGAACTGGTTGCCCTGATGTCATGATCACCTTTTTAATTCAAAGAATAATCAACAAACGGTAATTTTTCTATTTGCTGATGAGCCTGATAAGCCTGTAACATATAAACCAAAATTTGGTCTTCTCGGTCCAGAACACTTACCGTATCGGCTATCAGCTTGCTTAACGATTTGGCCGATAACAACTTTTGCTTATCGGCTAAGGGGCCTTGTAAAGCTGTGCCGGCCAAAAAAGCTAAAGCCATCGGGTCAGAAGGTAAAGTGGCACGAGACAGGTCTTCGCCCGAGGCGTCGGCCAGGTGATTGATATATTGGCGCACCATCGGCCTTAATTTTTGCATCAGCAAAGTTACCTTTGGCCGCTCCTGTTCATCCTCATCCAGTGGAAATGGGTCAACCTCTCCCACCAGATAGTCATCTTTGCTGGCGTAAATATCTTTGATGATAAACCGTTCCTGGCCAACCGTTATCAGATTCATGCGCCCGTCATCGAGATTTTCAACTGCCGTAATGCGAGCCGTGGTGCCAATCTCGTAAAGATCACCGAGATAAAGTTTAGCCGTATGGGGGGCCTGGGCCTGTTTGTTTTTGGCTAAAACTACCCCAAAAGATTGGCCGGTAGCCAGGCATTGTTTAATCATGGCCTTATAGCGTTCTTCAAAGATGTGTAAAGGCAGCATCATCCCTGGAAAAAGGACAACGCTTAGGGGAAACAACGGAATTTGTGAGTTAGGGGCTAACATGTCTTCTCCTGGCTGCCTTCAAGCGTTTTTATTATTAGACCCGCCCTACCCTTTAACTCTCTGACGCTTTGACCCGGTACTATCTTACCTCATATAACAGAAGTTACGCGGCCAACCTTCCCGGAAGCTGATTCTGGCCCAATCTACTCGAATTATAAAAACCAGCTTCCGGGAAGGTATTTAAGCCCCACCGTGTAACTACTATCATACATATAATAGAAACGATTTTAGCATTGGTAAATTAAAAGCAAGTTAAATTTTGCCGGGTGCTTGGCGGGTTGATAGCCCTATGATATAATGATACCAGCATAATTTTAGACCAAGGTTAAAAAGGTTAGCGAGTTATGACTGTCTCCGGGCGAATAGCGGCTACAGTGCCCCGAGTGTTAGTTGTAGATGATGATGCTGAAGTTGCCAAGTCAATTGAAGCCTCGCTGCGCAAGCAGTATCAAGTTTATGTAGTTTATAGTGGTATCGAAGCCATTAAAGAAGCGCGCCGGCATCGTCCAGATATTATTGTGCTAGATGTGGTGATGCCGGGGATGGATGGCTTTGCCACTTGTCGTGAGCTAAGGGTTGATCCGGCCATTGCTGATGTTCCCATCTTATTTCTAACCGCTTTGGGACGCCCGGAAGACCGGATTGAAGGTTTTAGAGCCGGAGCCGATGACTATCTCACCAAACCGTTTAACCTGGAAGAACTGCAGCTCAGGATTGCTGCCATCTTACGCCGGGTTAAGCATATTATGCCGCCGCCTGCCCCCTTGCTTCAAATAAAAAATTTAACTCTGGATAGAAACAGTTATCTGGTAACAACTCATCAGAAACAGGCCAAGTTGACCCCGGTAGAGTTTGATTTGCTCTATCATTTGATGACCCATCCCAACGAAGTATTTACCAGTGACCGCTTATTGCAAGAGGTTTGGGATTATCCTTCAGAGAGCGGCAGCCCTGATCTGGTCCGTATGCACATTAGGAATTTGAGGAACAAAATTGAGGCCGATCCAAGCAACCCGGAATTTATTATCACCATCCCGCGCCGGGGATACACCATTGCCGCCGAGTCTTGAGCAGTTACAAGCAGGATGTCAGAATTACAGAGTAAATCTTCTTGCTAACCTTGTCAACCCCCAAAATTAGGGGGTTTAATTTAAAAACAAAAATCCCACTCTAGAGTGGGATTTTTGTTTGGGAGGGGTACCTAAATTTAGCTACCCGGCCATATCTACAATCTTTTGTTGTTCGGTGATCGGCTCTAGCGGTCTGGTCGCTCGGGCCAGGCGCGTTGGCCGAGTGGGTGCGGCAGCCAGCGTCTTCTCTAATTGGTAGATTTCTGCTCGCAATGCCTCTACCCTTTGAGAAGATACAATCTGCCATCGCCCCCGAGTCACCCAATCGGCCAGAGTTGCCATTTTTTCAACCACAGCATGCTTAGATAATGTAAGATTCACAGGGATACGCATCTCCTTCCTTGGCCAGCCTGTGCCGTTATCCCTCTTCTTCCTTCCTTATTCTATTGTTACATCTGGTGGACGAAGTCTATTTAATTTAATTTTCATCTTACTAAAAAAAATAAAAATGGCAAATTGTGGGTGCAACGGCACACAAGGGGAATGGCTGAGGGTTCGATTCCGTTCTCAGCTTATGGTATAATGAATTCAGCATCCCCCAACAAAGGTTATTATGTTTATCATTGATGGCAATTATGGCGAAGGCGGAGGTCAAATTCTGCGGACGGCGCTGGCGCTGGCCGCCCTCCTGACACAACCGGTTCGGATTGACCACATTCGGGCCGAGCGTAAAACCCCTGGTTTGGCGGCCCAACATCTGACTGCGGTGCGGGCTGCGGCCATGATCTGCGCCGCCCGGCTGGCCGGCGATACTTTAGGCTCAACCAGCCTCACGTTTGAGCCGCAGAGTCCACCTATCCCTGGTTTGTATGAGTTTGATGTGGCTAACGCTCGTACCGGAGGCAGCGCCGGCGCGGCCCCCCTGGTCTTACAGACCATCTTGCTGCCCCTGGCCCTGGCAGCCGGCCCCAGCACCGTCATGGTCAAAGGCGGCACCCATGTGCCCTGGAGCCCTTCCTTCCATTATTTTGGTGAGGTTTATCTGAAGATGTTAGGCTACTTAGGGGTGCAGGCAACGGCAGAACTGCTGGCCTGGGGCTGGTATCCGGCGGGCGGCGGCGCCATCAAGCTCACTCTGCCGGGCCGGGCCAGGTTGACCTCCCTATCTCTTCAGTGGCGGGGGGCGCTGCGGCAGATTAGCGGCATAGCGGTGGCGGCTGAGCTGCCGGCTCATATTGCCCAGCGCATGCGCAACCGGGCCATGAATTTGCTAAAACAAGCGGACCTGCCAGCCGATATTGAGCCAATGCGCGTGTCTTCCCTCTCACCGGGGGCGGGTATCTTTTTGGCGGCTGAGTATGAGGGTGGCCGGGCCGGTTTCACTGCCATGGGTGAAAAAGGCAAGCCTTCGGAGCAGGTGGCCCAGGAGGCCGTGGATGACTTGTTGTCATTCCATTACAGCGGGACTTTTTTGGATGCCCATTTGACCGATCAACTGATTTTGCCTCTGGCCTTAGCCGGACAACCCCTTACGGTAACCACCGAGCGGATATCGCTGCACACGCTCACCAATATTTGGGTGGTGGAGCAGTTTCTTGGCCCGGTGGTGCAGGTAGATCAGCGCCACGGGGTCATTGAGTTTTTGCCACGGGAACAACTATGAGTCAAACCCGGTCAGCCCCCACCATTTTAATGATTGACCCGGCGTACCATACCAGCTTACGGGCCGCCCTCATTAGCCAATACGGCCTGCAGATTAAGCACACCGCCAGCGGCCGCATTGCGCTGGAGTTGTTGCGCCAAACCCAACCCGACTTGATTGTGCTCAACGCTAACTTAAGTGATGTGCCGGCCGGCTCCCTGTTGGCTCAGTTGAAGGCCCAAAATCTGACCACTCCCATCATTCTGATTGACGCTAACGGCGAGTCGGCCAAAACCAATTTTAATTACACCAATATTGTCGGCTGGGTTAGCCAGCCAGTGAACGCGGCCGAGTTAGCCGCCTTGATCCAATCGGCTTTAGAGCGACCGCTGCCCGGCGGTGATTTGGTTTTAACTAAAAGGGTTGAATTAATTGAGGCCAACCAACAGTTAACCGCGCGGGTGCAGCAGTTGCAAACCCTGTTTGAAATCGGTAAAGCCGTCACCTCTCAGCTTGAGCTGGAAGCTGTTTTGCGCCAGGTGGTCAAAGCGGCCGTCACGTTAACTGACGCCGACGAAAGCTACTTGCTGCTGGTTGATGAAGCCAGCGGCAATTTGTACCTGCGGGCCGAAGCCAATTTGGGAGTGGACGAGGTTAAAAATTTTTGGGTCAAAGTAAGCGACTCGATTGCCGGGCAGGTGGTGCAGAGCGGCCAGCCGGTTGTTCTGGCCAAAGACAGCCACAGCGTTAAGGTAAAAACGGGCCTGGTAGTATACGCTTTGGTCAATACCCCGGTCAAAGTTGGCGCCCAGGTTATCGGCGTGCTGGGCATTGATAATCGTTACCAGCAGCGCCCTTTTACCCCGCAAGACCAGCTTTTGCTGGCCACCCTGGCCGATTGGGCCGCCATTGCCATTCAAAATGCCAAGCTTTACGCGGCGACCACCCAGATGAGCCGCAACCTGGAGCTGGTCAACCAGGTGAGCCGCCTGGTTTCCAGCACCCTGGATGTGGAGGAAATTCCGCGCCTCCTGATTCAGCATACCGCCGAAATTTTTAGAGCCGAGACCGGCTCGCTGGCCCTGGTTGACCGGGAACGAGGCGGCGTCATCTTTCAACTGGCTTATGATGGCCAGGGCCATGAACTGACCCAGCTTAAAAATTTCCTGATGCCGCTAGGTCAGGGCATTATCGGGCAGGTGGCCCAAAATGGGCTGCCTCTGATCGTCAATAATGTTAAAGAAGACCCCGGCTGGTCGCCGGTGGCTGACCAGTTGACTGGTTTTACCACTAAAAAGATTATAGCCGTGCCGTTGATTGTAGAAGGCGAAGTGCTGGGCGTGATTGAACTGCTCAACAAAAAAGAGGGCGATTTTGACCAAAACGACCTGGAACTGCTCTCGTTGGTGGCGGCTTCGGCTGCTATCGCTATCCAAAATGCCCGCCAGTATGCCGCCTTGGAGCGGTCTAACCAGGCGCTGCAACAAGCGCAGGAGCAACGTATGGCGGCGGAACGTTGGGCTGTTTTGGGCAAGGCAGCCGGAAGTCTGGCTCATCGTATTAATAATTCAACGGCCCTGGTGCCTATTGCCGCCCAACACCTGCGCGAACTGCTGCAGCAGGTTAACCTTCCGGCGGAGTTAAAGCCGGAGATTGAGGCCCACCTGGACCGGATTGAGCGCAATACCCTTTATACCGTTGATCTGGCTACGGCCCTGCTGCGGCGTTTTCGTCACAATCCTACCCAGGCTCACGATGCCAATGCCCTGATCAAGCGGGCGCTGACTTTGATTGAAATCCCGCCAAATATTAAGCTGATCACGCACCTTGATCCTGATCTGCCCCGGGTGGATACCAGTGATTTGCTGGTGGATGCGCTAATTGAACTGCTGACCAATGCCCTGCGGGTGTTGGAAGGACGTGAGGGCGTCATTCGCATTGCCTCCTTTAAAACGGGGGAGCGGGTTGCCATTCAGGTGACTGATAACGGCCCAGGGATTGCCGCCGATAACATCAACCAGGTCTTCGACATGTTTTATACCACCCATCCGCGTGGTTTGGGGTTTGGTCTGTGGTGGGTAAAAACTTTTTTAGAACAACAGCACGGCGATATTACCGTAGAAAGCCAGCCTGGTCAGGGTACAAATTTTACCATTACCCTGCCCCAAAATCCGGTGCTGTTGTCAGGAACGTAAAAATAGGGTAAGATGCTTACGGAGTGCAAAAGCTATAGCTTTTGCGCTCAGTATTATAAAGGAATGATCTATGCGTAAACGAGTGTTAGTGGTGGATGATGTGCCGGATTGGCGCGCTCAACTTCAGTCAATCCTGAAACGGGAATTTGAAGTTATTACCGTAGATAGTTACCAGGCTGCCCTGGAGTATATCCGTGAGCGGTCAGTAGAGTTGGTGATTGTAGATTTGCGGCTCAGCCCTACCGATGAAGAAAATCGCCAGGGCATGGAACTGCTCAAATATCTGGCCGAACAACGGATCAACGGCATTGTGCTGACCGGCTACCCGGAACAAGAGCTGCAAGAAGAGGCCGAGGAAAAGTACAAAATTTTTGATTTTATTGATAAGAGCGCTCTGGCTCAAAATTTTCAGCGCATCCGCGATATTGTGGGCGAGGCTTTTGAGCTTTTGGAAGACAAGGAAAAGCTGAAAACACAAGCCATCAAAGCGGCCAGCGCCTTGCAAACGGTATCTTTCCCGGAAGATTTGTCCAGTTGGCCTCTGCGCAAGTACCGTAAGAGTAAAAAGAGTTAAAAAATATCCTGGGCTGCTTTAAAGCAGTAATCGCCCGGCCCTTTTTTATCGGTAAGAGGGTCTAATCTGAGTCAACAGCATGGAACTGCGGTATGAGTCTTGATTTAAACGTTGAAAGTGTCATCCTGCTTCTATTCTTTATTGCCCCCGGCTTCTTTTTTACGCGCACTTACACCGCTTACCGCCCGCGCTACTACCGCGCCCCCGATGCTTTTGAGCAAATAGTTTTAGCCATTGTTGGCAGCGCCATTATTCATGGCACTATTCTAACCGGGCTGGCCCTGGGTCTGTTGATTTACTGGCTCATCGGCGGCTCCTGGATTTATATGAGCCTGCTGTTAGGCTCGTCCATGCCCTTAGCCAGCTATCCCCTGCCGGTGCTGGCTCTTTTAATTTTTGCCGCCATCGCTTACCTGGCGGCAAGCCTGGTGCTGGCGCGCCGTTTTGCCACTTTTTTGGGGTTTCAAACCTTTGGCAATCGCCCTCGCTGGTGGAAATTTTTGTTGGGTGATGACCCGCCGGAGCCGTTTTTGTTATGGCACACCATTTTGCAGGTTGAACCCCTGCAGCTAAACCTGATCCCCCCTCGTTTAAACATTCAAATGCGCAGCGGCGAATATTTTGAAGGCGATTTGTACAGCATGCGCCTGGTCGGTAACGAAGAAAATACGGTTGAGCTGGCTCTCCGCAACAGTTCATATCGCCCGGCCGCCGCCGCCAAAAGCCGGACCCATTCACCCTCCTTTGATTTGCAACCTCTCCCCAATCAAGTTATTCTACTGAAGTCGTCAGATATTTTGTGGTTAACCCGCAACGACCTGCCACGATAAATCTCTAATCCCCAATTATTAATTACTGTTTACTGATTAGTGCCTGGTAATTGGTAGTTGGTAGTTGGTAATTGAAATAATGTTTGAACTTGTTTTTTTGGGGACTTCTGCCTCCGCGCCTTCGGTCCATCGTGGACTCTCTGCCCAGGTGGTATTGTATAATGAATATCGCTTTTTGATTGACTGTGGCGAAGGCACCCAGCGCCAGATTTTGCAGAGCAACCTGGGCTTCAAACGGCTTAATAAAATTTTGCTCACCCACGGCCACCTGGACCACATTTTGGGCCTGGGCGGCCTGGTTTCAACCTTTAGCCGTTGGGAGGCCATTGACAAGGTTGAAATTTATGGCGGCGCCTCAACCTTAGAACGGGTCAAAGATTTGCTGCTGCGGGTGGTGCTGCGGGGCGGCGATAAGCTGCCGGTTAAGCTTGAATTTATCCCGCTTCAGCCCGGTGTTGTGCTTGAAGATGGGAATTTTCAACTGAGCGCCTTTCCGGTTACGCACCGGGGCGCCGATAGTTTTGGCTTCGCCTTCCTGGAAAAATCCCGGCGGCCTTTTCTCAATGACAAAGCCGAAGCCCTGGCCATCCCCTTTGGCCCGGAGCGGCGCAAGCTGGTGGCCGGTGAAACCGTTACCCTGGCCGATGGCCGGGCCATTCAGCCCGACCAGGTGCTTGGCCCGGAAATTCCGGGGGCCAAGCTGGTTTTTGTGGGGGATACCGGCCGCACCGATAACCTGCTTGAAGCGGCTTATCGGGCAGACACCTTGGTGATTGAGGCCACCTACCTGGAAGCCGATGCCGAAATGGCCCGCCATTTTAGCCATCTCACCGCCGCTCAGGGGGCCAGGCTGGCCCGCGAAGCCCAGGTGCAGCAGCTTTGCCTCACCCACATCTCGCGCCGTTACCGCGAGCAAGATGTCCTCGACGAAGCCAGGGCCATCTTCCCCAACACCATCGTCGCCAGGGATTTTGACCGGCTCAAGGTGGTTAAGGAAAAGTAGCATGCGTCGGGATGATTTTTTATGACCTGTATCTGTGATAGAAAACCATAAGTAAATGCTTTCTGCTCTTCACTCTGGTGCGCTGCAATTTGGCCTCTCCCTCAGCCAAGCCCAACTCGTCACCTTTGAACGTTACTTGCAAGAACTCCTGGCCTGGAATGAGCGGGTCAACCTGACCAGCATTACCGAGCCGGCCGAGATTGTCACCAAGCATTTTCTCGACTCCCTCTCGGTTTATCTGGCTCTGCAAGATTTGCCTCCCACCGTCTCCTTGATAGATGTCGGCAGCGGGGCGGGCTTTCCCGGTCTGCCCCTTAAAATAGCTCTGCCGCAACTCCGGGTAACGCTGCTGGAGGCCACCGGCAAAAAGACCGCCTTTCTGCAGCACCTTATCCACAGCCTCAATTTAACCGGGGTTTCGGTGGTAACGGCGCGGGCCGAAGAAGCCGGCCAGCAGCCCCAACAGCGCCAACGCTATGAGGTGGCGGCGGCGCGAGCCGTGGCAACGCTGCCGGTGCTGGCTGAGTACCTGCTGCCCTTAGTGAAGGTTGGCGGGCGAGTCATCGTACAAAAAGGGCAAGACCCCACCGCCGAAATTAAGCAGGCCAGCCCGGCCCTGCAGATTCTGGGCGGAAAAGTTGAACAGGTTTTGCCGGTAACGGTGCCGGGTTTGGTCGCGCAGCGCCATTTGGTGGTAATTCACAAAATTAAGATCACCCCCAGCCTCTATCCCCGGCGGCCCGGTTTGCCGGCCAAAAAGCCGTTGTAAGCCTCATTCTGAGACCGCAGGCCAAAGAAAGAATCCCAAGAGGTACTCATAAAGCCAAGATTGGGGCTTTTCACTTTGCTTTGCTCTGCTCAGAGCGACAGGTGATTGGCCCGGTAAAACTGCTTTGACGATGCCTCTAATTGGCGGTATACTTTTGTCAGCAAGATGCACAAGGGAAGTCACCACGTTGAAACGATTGCTGTTCCACCTGTTAATTTTTATAAGCCTGGTCATGCTTGGCCCAGGTTCTACCCCCCCTGTCCCGGTTAAGGCCCAGGATACAGGCGCCGAACCTGATCCGGCGGTGGTCGAGGCCATCTTTAACGCCATGACGCCCGCCGAACGGGTCGGGCAGCTTTTTATGGTCTCCTTTAACGGAGCCGACGTGGGAAGCGGTTCGGCGGCGGCGGAGTTGATTCAGCGGTATCGGGTGGGGGGAGTTTATATTTCGGCCGAGAAGCGCAATTTTATCAACAACCAGACTACTCCGGCCCAGGTGCTCAATTTAACTAATGCCTTACAAGCCCTGGCCCAAACTCCGCCGGTGCTCACGGCTACCATTACCTCAACCCTCACAGCCACCCCTGAGACAAGCGCCAACTTAAGCTATACGCCTGTGCCTCTTTTTATTGCCACCACCCAGGAAGGAGATGGTTATCCTGAGACTCAAATTCGGGGGGGGCTGGTTGATTTACCCAACCAAATGGCTCTGGGCGCCACCTGGAATGAGGAGAACGCCCGGCTGGTAGGCGACATGGTAGGGCGAGAGCTGTCGCTGTTAGGGGTTAACATGCTCATCGGGCCTTCGCTGGATGTGCTGGATACGCCGCGCCCAGAGCGGGGCGGCTCTTTAGGTACGCGTACCTTTGGTGGCCATCCTTTTTGGGTGGCCGAGTTGGGTCAGGCGTATATCCGGGGGGTACACCAGGGCGGGCAGGGCCAGGTTTTAACCGTGGCCAAACATTTTCCCGGTTTTGGCAGCAGCGACCGGCCCATCAACGTGGCGATTCCGACCATCCCCAAATCATTGGATGATTTGCAGGCTAAAGACCTGCTGCCCTTCTTTAGGGTGACTCGTTTGGATACCGGCGACCTCGATGGAGTGACAGACGGTTTGATGACGGCCCATGTGCGTTATCGAGGCTTGCAGGGGAGTTTGCCGGTTAGCCTGGATGCCCGCAACCTGGCTACTATTCTGGCCTTAAAAGAAATTTCCCCCTGGCGTGAGGAGGGTGGCTTGATTGTGAGCGCGCCTTTAGGGGCCCCGGCCGCTTTAGAAGGCATTGTGGGCGCTACCAGAGAGAATTTCCCGGCCCGTCTCCTGGTCCAAAATGCGTTTTTGGCCGGCAGCGATGTGCTCTTTCTACAAGATTTTGCTTTTCAAGGTGACTCTGCTGAAGTAGAATTGGCTAATATTAAAAATGCGATAGAGTTTTTTAGAGAAAAATATGCCAGCGAGTCAAACTTTCAGGCGGCCGTGGATAAGGCAGTCAGGCGGATTATCAAGGCCAAGCTAAAAATCTACGGCGATAACCTGCTAACAACTCCGGCCCAAAAATCCCCGGACGGCTTAAGCCTGCTGGGTAGTTTGACTCTGGACCTGGACCGGATTGCCCGTGAAGGGGCTACCTTGATCACGTCGGCCAGCCAGGAAAAACGCAGCCCGCTGGCCGGCCCGCCTCAACCGGGTGATAAGATTCTGATCTTTACGGATGATCGCCTGGGCCGAGATTGCCAGGACTGCCCAGAATTTGCCCTTATCAGAAGGAACGCCTTGCAGTCCGTTATCTTACAGTTGTTTGGGCCAAATGCCACCGGTCAAGTTTCGCCGGATCAAATTAACAGCCTGAGTTTTGCAGACCTGAAAGATTTGCTGGCCAGCCAGCCGGCCCAGCCGGCCAGCGAGTCTACACCTGAGCCGGCTCAAACCCCCACCGTCACGGTTGAGCCATCGCCGGCGCTGGCCACGCCGGCGGTAGCCACTGCTACCCCGCTGCCTTCCCCCCAGTTGGCCGCCCGGCAAAAAGCCGAAAGCCTGCTGCAATCGGCCAACTGGATTATTTTTGTGATGCTGGACGTTAACCCAGAAACCTATCCTCAATCTGACGCCGTTAAAGTTTTGCTGCGCAACCGTTACGATGCTATCCGTAACAAAAACCTGGTACTGTTTACCTTTAACGCCCCCTATTTTCTTGACGAGACCGAAATTAGCCAACTGACCGCCTACTATAGCTTTTACAGCAAGGCCCCGGCCTATCTGGAGTCGGCGGCCCGGTTGCTCTTTCAGCAGTTTGAACCCAGAGGCGCTTCCCCGGTAGGGATTCCGGCCATTGGCCCGCTTGACCTCAGCCCTGATCCTAAGCAGATTATCCAGCTTGAGCCGGTTCACAAGTTTGACAAAAATGGGGTCATCACCCCCATCGCCGACCAAACCAGCCCTATCACCACCTTTGATTTAAGGGTGGGTGAGGGGATTCTGTTTCGCACCGGGGTGATTATGGATAAAAACGGCCACCCTGTGCCCGATGGAACCACGGTTAATTTTTTGCGTTACTACCCCCTGGAGGGTTTATCGTTAGAACCTCTCACCGCCAGCACCGTGCGCGGCATTGCCGAAATTCCCATCATCAAAGAGCGCGATACCCCCTTGCAAGTGAAAGCTTCCAGCGATTTGGCGTCCGAGTCGGTTACGTTTAACATCGGGCCGGGTATTGTTGATACGCCCACCCCCACCCCTACCTTTACCCAATTTCCAACCGAAACCCCTACCCCATCACCTACGGCCACGATGACGCCTGTCTTAACCTCTACCCCGGAACCCACTCCCACCCCTACCCTGGCTTTGCCCGTCAAAAGTGAGCCTCCGGGCAGGCCGGTTGATCGGCGGGATTTGCTGTACTCCCGGGCCGGAATGTT
>CAZDMM010000125.1:0-13037 GCA_964505845.1 uncultured Caldilineaceae bacterium | reverse complement strand
TAGGATCAATTGCCTCCGAAAGTAATCTAATGCCAGTTCTAAGATATTCATCTAGCCGACTGATGTCGCCAGGCCATACATAAATACGCCCCAACACCTCAAGAAGATAACAGGCGGCTCTTAATTCATCAAACTCATCATCAGGCCCAAGCCGTAGAGCTTCTTCCATCCTTTTGTCCACATCTATTCCAACAAAAAAAGCATTAAACCAATCAGCCGCAGAGTCATTATCCCAGGGTTCTACGCCCCAAGCTCCCATAAGCATCTCCTCGAAACTTAAAGCAATTAAAGTTTCACTGATCCTGAGCCTTAGCCAGAGCTCGTCCTACTGCTCTTGCCGTCAGCACCCGCACCATCTCGCGGCGATAGGCGGCGCTGGCCCGCACGTCGCTGATGGGCTTTGACTCCTGCATGGCCGTCTCCGCCGCTGCTTCAATCAACGGCTCATCAAGCCGCTGGCCGCGCAAGACTGCCTCGGCTTGCCTGGCCCGGAGGGGCGTCGGCGCGACCGCCCCCAACACAATGCGCACTTCCCGGCACACTTCGCCTGCCAGCGTCATCGCCACCGCGACGCCCACCGTCGCCAACTCCATGGCCCGGCGGCGGCCATGCTTGAGGTAAACCTGGCCGGTGTGGGGCGGCGGGGGGGGCACGATAAACTCAACTACCAATTCCCCCGGCTGCAACACCGTCTGGCCGGGGCCGATGAAGAAATCTTCCAGCAGCACGGTGCGCTCACCGGCCGGGCCGTACAAACGCGCCGAGGCTCCGGCGGCGATAAGCGGCGGCGGCGTATCGGCGGAAGGGGAGGCCCGGCAGATATTCCCCGCTACGGTGGCCCGGTGGCGCACCTGAATCGAGCCGAGTTCCGACACGGCCTGGGCCAGACTGGGATAGTTGGCCTGCACCAGCGGGTGCGTCTCGATCTCACGGGTCGTCACCAATGCGCCGAATCTCAGGCCGCTCTGGTCATCATAGCTGAGATGACTCAGCCCCGGAATCTTTTTGATGTTGACCACGTACTCCGGGGCGCGCACATGCTCTTTGATTTCCACCAACAGGTCGGTTCCCCCGGCCAGCACGTTAGCCTGGCCGTTGTATCGCTGCAACAGCAAGACCGCCTCATCTAAAGTTGCGGGTTCAAAATAGTCAAAGCGTTTCATAAGCCTCAAAAAGGAGATTAGAGATTAGAGATTGGAGACTGGATATAATTTCCAATCTCCAATCTCTTAAAATCACGCCGGCGGCAGCGGGTTACGGATGACCGGAGCGCCCGGTTCCGGGGCGGGAGGCGGCGGGGTGGGGTCTAAGCCCAGCAGCTTGGCGGCGTTGTTGCCCAGGAAGTTCTCCAGTTGCTCTTCGCTGCAATTGTAACCCTGCGGGTACGGCCCGGTCAAGATTTCCAGCATGTGAATCCACACCCCCGGCTCGTTGGGCGGCGAGTCGGTGCCCAGCATCATGCGGTCCGGCGGCATGGTACTGGCAAATTCCACCAGCCGAGATTGCAAACACCAGCCCGACTCAACGTACACGTTGGGGTTGTCCATCACCATCCAGTAAGCCTCAAAGCTGTACACCCCGCCGGTCTGCACCCCAAAGTGCGCGATGATAAAATTCACCTCGCGGAACTCTTTGATGAGCGGGTAAAATTGGGTGGGGATGCTGTAGGGGCCGTCGCCAGTGTGCATCATCACCGGGATGCCCAAATCGGCGCACTTTTTGACCGCCGGGCGCACCCAATCCAGGGCGCGGTCGGGCCGGTAGGCGTGCATGTTGCTGTGCAGCTTCATCATCTTGTAGCCGTGTTCCTTCACGTGAAACTCCAACTCGGCCAGCCCCTCCTCCACCCCAAAGCGGGGGTTGTAGGTAAAGTTGCCGATTAGCCGGTCGGGATAACGATGCACCAACTCGGTGCAGTAGGACATATACTGGCGGATGCCTTCTCGCCCGCCGGGCATGCCGTTATTCCAATTGGTGCCGCCGGGCGGAGGCTGGATGACGCCCCAATCAATCCGGCGCGGTTTGCCGTTGACCCAGTAGGGGCCGTCCATCATCTTGATGAGCCGCTCGCCGGTAAAGGGCGTGCCGCCATGCCGCCAGGCCGGGTCTACATGGTTGGTTGGGTGAAAGTGAATATCTATAATCATGCCTGTGCTCCCTGATAAAAATTTACCCCTTGAATATAACCAAAAACCGCAAAGAAGGTCTAGCCTCCGGCCCACAAGGACTTTTGACTGACCTCCTTTACGGTCATACTGATTGCCAGAGATGAATTCTTCATCGAACTACCTTTTTTGGTCGTTAAACTTCATTAAATTGAGGCTGCGGGAAGAGCGATGGGGAAATAGAAGTAAGTCATCAGTCGTCTGACGACCATAATATAACATGCTTTTTATATGCTGTCAAGAGGCAATTTTTGGTGGGCGGGTAGGTCAAGCTGTCAGCTTGACCTACTAAATTTTAGGTTAGACCCTTTATGCCTTATCCCTGAACACTGACCAACTCCGGCGGCAGCAAAATTTGAAACCGAGAGCGAATGGCCGCGTCAGCCTCGGCGGAGATAGGCAGAGGGCGGTGAGTTTTTAAAATTTGCCTGGTTTTTTGACGCGCCCGCTGCCACATGTCCAGGCTGCCGGCGGCCTCCCAATCATCGCGCCGCTGCCGGTCGGCGGTGTGCGGATAGTAATACTCGGTCTGCATCAACGCCAGGCTTTGCGGCGTGCCCAGATAGTGGCCCTCGCCGCCCCGGCATACCTGGTCAATCAATTCCACCGACAGCGTTTCATCCGTCACCTCGATGCCCCGCACCGCCCGCATAATCGCGCCGTTGATGTCGTCATCAATCACGTACAATTCATAGGCCGCCGTCAGCATGGATTCCAACAGCCCGGTCGAATGGTGAATGTAATTGGCCCCGGCCAGGGCCGCCGCCAGGCTGGTCATCCCCTTTTCATAGCCGGCCTGAATATCCGGTACTTTGGAGTCGGCCAGGCCCGACGAGTTGTAAACCGGCAGGTTGTAAAATTGGCCCAACTGCGCCACCGCCGCATGCATCAGAGCAAATTCCGGCGCGCCGCCGATAAAATTGCCGGTACGCAAATCCGAAACCGAGGGCACATAGCCCAGCACCACCGGCGCGCCCGGTTTGACCAACTGGGTGTAGACCAGCCCCGACAGCTCTTCGGCGTTAATCTGCACCAGCGAGCCGGCCAGGGCCGCCGGGCTGGTGGCCCCCGATTGGGGCGCTGAGGAGAGAAAGACCGGCATGCCCTGCCGCACTATTTCGGTCAGCACCTCTACCGTTTCTGGGGCGTAGCGCAGCGGGCTGACCACCCAACAGGTGATGAAGGAAACGATGGGCCGCTCCTGCAAGGCGGCCCGGCTGCCCGCAATAAGCGAGGCCAGTTCTATCACATCGCGCACCGATTGAATGGAGAAGCAGTTGCCGGTGACGTGCTTGGCGGTGTTGGTCAGGGCGGCGTAGTAGGTATTGACATCGAGCAGTTCGGTGGGAATATCGCGGGCTACGCAGGCGCGCAGGTAAAAATGGATGTTGTCCAGGGCGTCTACTAGCCGGCCAATTTTGGCGACATCCGCCAGGGTTGACTCGCGAACGCGCTGGGTGTCGAGGTCCAGCACTTTGACCGCCGCCCCGCCGGTACCCATGTAAACCCGAGTCCCACCCAACCTTAAATCGTACTTGGGATCTCGACCGCACAAGAGTACCTCGTGCGCGGCGGTCGCCAGGGCCTCGGCCACCATGCGGCGGGGAATGAAGACGCGGTTGTGGGCCTCGTCAATCCTGGCCCCGGCCCGCCGGAAAATCTCACGGCACTCCGAAGGCATTACCTCGATGCCGGTCTGCTCCAAAACGGTTAAAGAGGCCTCGTGGATGCGCCGCAAGTCGGCCTCTTTGAGTGGTTTGTACCAGCCGCCGGGTAAACCGGGCGGAACCACGTTGGCTTGTTTGCGCTCGCGGCGGCGCTCGCTGCTGTGACGATGTCGTGCATGGATTGGTTCAGACATAAGTTAACTCCATATTTGACGGCTTGGCAGAATTATAATACAAATGAGTATATCTCATATTTTGGGCAGACCGCTTATGCAGGGGGGTATGGCGGGTTAGCTGACCGGGAATTTTTGGCCGGTATTCCGCATACCTTTCAAGAGGTATGATCAATCTATTCACATTTTTATTTACCCCAGGAGGTACCTATGACTATAGCTGTACGTGAACTGAGAGGCATAAGCGAGGAGTTAGTGGTCAAGCTCAAGGAGGCAGGGTTATCAAACAGCGAGCAACTGCTGGCTGCCGCCGCTACCCCGGCCGCGCGCAAGGCGCTGGCCGCCCAAATGGGAGCGGAAGTGGGATTAATTTTGGAGCTGGCCAATCGGGCTGACCTGGCCCGCATTAAAGGGATTGGGCAGGTTTTTTCTGATTTGCTGGAAAAAGCCGGGGTGGATACGGTGAAGGAATTGGGTACTCGCCGCCCGGATAACCTGCATGCCAAGCTGCGCGAGACCAATGCCAGTTTGCAGTTAGCCCAGCGCGCCCCTACCCAAAAAGAAGTGGAGGATTGGGTCAGTCAGGCCAAAGCCCTGCCGGCCGTACTGGCCTACTAAGTTTTTCAAATAGACCTCAAAAGGATAACAAACTTTTTGAGGTCTATTTTTTTCCTCACATTAACCTACCCCACCCTGAGCGATTTTTCTACGAATAGTTGGCCTGACACGGCGGCCCGGACGGCCGTGGCGGCATGGCTGTAGGCAAACCAGTGGGGGAAATCGCCGGCCAGGGCCGGGACAGCCTCGATTTTAACCAGGCCGGCTTGCAGGGCAGTGTCAAAATCCAGGTGGCCCAACCAGATGCGGTAGAAGGCGGCCAGGTCGGCCGTTACCAGCACGTCAGGCTCAAAGCCGGGGTGGGTTAAGCAGACGGACACATCCTCTTTGGTCAAAACCAGCCAGTAACTTTCGGTCACAGCCCCTCTAAAATCGAACTGCACCACCACCCGCTGCGGCGGAAGCTGCTCCACTCGCACCCGGCTGCGCATCCACCACAGCAGCAAAACCGGGTCAAGGTCATGGGGTTCGGGGGGGCCAAAAGCCCAGCGCGCGCCCCAGGTCAGCAGCGCATCTATAACGGTCTGCAGTTCCCGGCCGGCCGGGGTCAGCCGGTACTCGGTTTGGCGGGGGCCATTGCCCCAGGCCACCTTCTCTACTACCCCCATCCGCTGCAAACGGCGCAACCTTTCGGCTAACAATCCCCGCGAAATGCCGGGCAGGCCGCGTTCCAAAGCATTGAAGTGGCGCGTCCCGATTAACAAATCCCGCACAATCAACAACGTCCAGCGATCGCCCAAAATTTCGGCGGCCTTGGCCACCGGGCAGTATTGACCATATTTGTACATCAGCCTGCTCCTCCCAAGAAACACCCTGTTTCTGGCTGGATGAAGACCCTAAAAGTCTTTAAGACCTTTAGGGTCTGGATAAGCTGTTAAGGATAGGATACATCCTACCATAAGGCCGGAAAAGTTCAATTTTTGAACTAGCCTAGCGCGGGCGCTTTATGGTACTCTGTCATAGGAAAGGTAAGCTGCCAGCAGGGGGAATAACCGATGAGGGTAATAAAGGGTTGTGGCCTTATATTAATCATAGTCTTGGTTAATTATGGCTTACCCGGCGCAAGCCGGGCGGCCCCATCCGCTGTCAATAAGGGTCAAACCCGGCCGCCGCTCCTTATCTCAGATGATACCTTCCTGCTTGATAATTGGACCGTTACGGCCGAAGCAAGCGGCGGGGCCAGTTACACGGTTAACCAGCAGCCTGACGGCGGGTTTGGCATTAGCCCCCCCTTCCGCTTTATGTCCCACCGCCTGCCCCCTGCGTCGGGCGGCGGGTTAGTTACCCTGGCTGTAACCCACCTTTACACTGGCGAGAGTTATGACCCTGGCGTTCAAGGTGCGATCAGCGCCATTGATTACAGCGAGTCAGGGATCATCCTCAGTTTTCCCTTTGCCGAGGCCTTTAGCACCACCCAGCCGGTGGTGGTGCAAGGTGGGCGAATCTATCGCTCCCCTAAATTCCTTCGCTTCATCGCCCAAAATTCAAGCCATACCTGGGAAACTAAAACTTTGTACCAACTGACCGCCGCCGACTTTGTCGCTGTGGGCGGCTCTGAAAATGACCATCCCGATTTTTCGACCAGCGGCGGCCCTATCCAGTTTGGCTTTACTCGCCGCAACAGCCGCAGCAGCACCCTTCCCCCCGTACCCGGCAACCAGGACATGGTGATTGATCAGGGGGTTGATAATTTCAGGATTTTTGTGCACCGCCCCTCTGATGACAGCGATAACCAGCCGCCCCAAGCCGTAGCGGATGTTTTTATCCTGGACGGCTATAACCTTAGCCTGCCCCTGTTCGAAATCTTTGACGTGGTCAGAAATGACCGCGACCCTAACCGCGATTTCCTGGAAATTGTTGACGTTACCCAACCAACCTACGGCTCGGCGGGGAACTTATCTGAACATACCGTTGTTTACCAATTGGATGAGGCCAGGGCTTCCGATTCGTTCAGCTACACGATCAGCGATGGCGCTTTGACCGGCAGCGCCCCGGTTGAAGTCTATATTGACTGCGCCTGCACGGTCTTGTGTCTAAACAATCTGGAGCTGCCTTTGAGCCAGGCCGCCGATAATATTGACCTGCCCCTCATCTACCGCGTCCGCAACCAAATTCTCAAGCCAACGCCCCATGGCCGGCGCTACATTGACATGTACTACACCCACAACCCCGAAATCCTGGTCAATATTATGAAGAACGAATCGCTGCGGGCTGAAGCCCTGGCCGCCGTAGAGTTATGGCAGCCTAACCTGCGCAGCCTGACCGCTGGCGATGGCAGCGCGGTTATCACCCAGGCCCAGGTGGATGCGATCAAAAACTTTTTAAATAATCTTTCCGCCGTCTCCAGCGCCGAACTCCAACAGCTTATCGCCGCCGAGTTGGACCGCCTCGGCCCGCTGGACAGTTATGTGGGCCTGACGGTGAAAGCAGCCAAAAGCCGGGCGATAGGCGATCCAACCTTATATTTGCCGTTGATTATAAAAGCTAAAACCTCATAAGAGGAGATATGCAGTTCAAGACTTTTTGCCGCGAATTACACGAATTTTCACTAATTTTTTATAGCTTTTCGTGTTAATTCGTGAAATTCGTGGCTAATTTTCCATCTTAACCTGTCAACTGGGTAAGTCCTGTCATAAAAGGAGGATTTATGTCAATCTCTAAACAATGGCAACTGGCCCACGAGGCCGCTGAACGATATGAGCGCATCCTGGTCCCGACCATTCTGGGGCCTTTTGCCCAGGCCCTGGTGCAGTGGTCCGGCTTACAGATGGGGGAAGTGGTAGTGGATATTGGCTGCGGCACCGGCGCAGCGGCCCGTTTTGCGGCCGCGGTGGTTGGCCCTACGGGGCGGGTGATCGCGGTGGATGTTAACGGTGGGATGATTGACACAGCGAAATCCTTGCCGCCGGTTCAGGGGGCGGCCATTGAGTGGTTTGAACGGAGCGCCCTCGATCTGCCCCTGGCTGACCAGAGCGTTGACGCGGCCCTGTGCGCTCAGACCCTGCAGTTCCTGCCCGACCGCCGCCGGGCGCTGGCCGAGATGCGCCGGGTACTCAAACCGGGCGGACGCGTCACCCTGAGCCTGTGGTGTGATATGGGGCAAAACCCTTACTTCGAGGCGCTGGTGGCGGCTATCTCGCGCCACATTGGGCGCGACACTGCCGCCGGACTGGGCGCGGCTTTTGGCCTGACCGATCAGGCTGAAATTTGTTCGCTGTTGCGCGAAGCGGGGTTCGACGGGGTTGAGATCACCCTTTGCCAACTCGATCTGGCTTTGCCGCCCCTGGCCGAGTTTGTCCCCCGGCACATTAGCGCGACGCCCATGGCCGGCGGATACGGCGCCGCCCCTCCGGCGGCGCAGCAGGCGGTCATTGACGATCTCAAGACCGCCCTCGCTCAATTCCAACACCCGGCGGGTCTGCACGTGCCGTTCAGGTCTTATCTGGCCCGCGGTACAAAGCGATAAGGAAGGAAGGTCAAGATGAACGATAGCGATAAAGGTCAAGTCAATCGTAGCGCTGCCGAGGTCTACGAGGAATTTTTCATCCCGGCCCTTTTTCAAGATTGGCCGAGCCAGGTTGCTGAGGCGGCCCATATCGAAGCCGGCCACCATATCCTTGATGTGGCTTGTGGAACCGGCATTCTAGCCCGCACTGTGGCCGAGCGGGTCGGGCCGGCCGGATCGGTGGTGGGCCTTGACGTCAATGAGGGCATGCTGGCTGTAGCCAAGCGAAAGGCCCCTCAAATTGAGTGGCGGCAGGGCATTGCTGAGGACCTACCGTTTGACAGCAACAGCTTCGATGCCGTCGTCTGCCAGTTCGGGCTGATGTTCTTTGAAGATAAACAGGCCGCTATCAGCGAAATGGTCCGGGTACTGCGCCCGGGTGGCCGGCTGGCCTTAGCGGTGTGGGACTCGCTCCAGAACACGCCGGGCTACGCCGCGATGGTCGCTTTATTACAGCGTCTCTTCGGCCGGGAGGCTGCCGCTGGACTGCGCGCTCCCTTCTCATTGGGCAATGTTCATGACCTGCGGTCCTTATTCGGTCAGGCCGGTCTGCCCCATATTGCAATCACAACCCGTCCCGGTATCGCCCGCTTTCCCTCGATTCACGCCTGGGTTTACACCGATATCAAAGGATGGGTGTTAGCCGATCTGCTCGGCGATGCCCAGTTCGAACGCTTGCTTAAGGAAGCAGAGAGGCTGCTCGCCCCGTTCGTTACCCCTGAGGGCGCCGTATCCTTCAGCGCCCCGGCCCATCTTGTCACCTTTGTCAAGCCCTGAGGCATTTCAAACCTTGGTTGTCCGAAGCCAGGCGCGTTCACCATGAAATCAATCCTAAACCCTGTTCATTCATACCCTCACCAGCATGACCGGCAGCAGCACCCCCAAGCCCAGCACAAAAAGCCAGACCGCCGGGGCCGGGGTGCCGGCCGGGCGCAGGCGGCGGGCTTCGCGGGCGGCCAGGCGCGGGTCGAGCAATAACCAGGCCCGGTGACGGCGCTGCAGCAGCATAAAGACAAAGGCGGTGGCCGCTCCGTAGACGAGGTGGCCGATCAGCGAGGGCATCAAGGCGCCGGCTGCCTCGGCCGTCCAGGTTAACGGCCCGCCCAGCAGGATAGGCAGCAGGGTCAACGGGCCGATAAACCACCAGGCCAGGCCGTAGACCAGGCCCCAGGCCACCCCCGCTCCCAGGGTGGGCGCTTCGTATTGGAACAGCAGCCCAAAGCTCATGCCGATCAGGGCGCTGATGATAAGGTGGACGACAAAACCCAACAGCGGCGAGGCTCCCCCAACCAGGTGGGCCACCGTCGGCAAAAAGCCGACGGCGACCATGACCAGGCTGAACAACAAACCCCCGGCCAGGCTGGCGACCGCGCCCCAGCCCAGCGATTGCAGGGTGCGTGTCCCCGGCCCTTCGACCTCTCGATGGATCGGGTCTGACTCGACAAAGAAACTGAGCCACAGCCGGTCGAGGGCGGCGTAGACCAGCCCAACCAGCAGGCCGTAAATGGCGTGGCCCACCAGCGAGCCAAAGAGGGCGCTGCCGCGGCCATAAGACCAATCAACCGCCTGACCTTGCCAGAGGGGCATAATCGTCAGCGGCCCCAGGAACCACCAGAACAGGCCGTAAGCCAGCCCCCAGCTCAGGCTGGAGCCGTAGCCGCGCACGTCGCGCTGGAATAGCAAGCCAAAGCTGGCCCCGATGATGACCGCGAAGATGTAGTGCAGCGTCATCCCAACCATAGCCGAGTTGGAGTTGACCAGCCCGGCGATGAGCGGAAAAAAGCCGACCTGCGCCATCCACTTGCCAAAGGCCCAGCCGCCCACAATCCCGGCCAGCCCGCCGACGACCAGCGCCCGCGCCCAGTTGAACCGGGCCAGCCCCGGCTGCAGGCGCAAACTGCCCCGGATGCCCATGGCCAGGCCGAGGGGCAGGCCAAAGCAAAAGAGGTAGGCAAATAGTTCGGCAAAGTGAGCGCGGGCGGCGTCGAGCATGCCCATCTCCGGCATGGCCCCGCCGAGGAAGGGAAACAGCCCCGCCGGCCCCACCAGCCACAATAACAAGGCATAGCCCAGCCCCCACAGCAAGCCCGCCCCCGGACTGACTGCACGAGCCGCGCTCAACCAGGCAAAGAGCAGGCCGTACAAAGCGCCCAGCAGCGGGCCGGTGATGAGGGTTGCTAACCCCAGCCCCAGGCAAACCACTCCGCCGAGCACGCCGGCAATAACACAGGCTAAAACATCTTTATTGAAGGAAGGCATTATCCACCTCCGAAAGGTTGTAGGTTAATTGACCATTTCCCTGAGAGGCTGACTCGCCGCCGGGATGGGCTGAATATCGTCGAAGGACGGGCTGCTGGCCGGGAGCTTGACCCGCTCGCTAAAATCAATGGTCTGGACGATGTCGCGGGGGAAGAACAGTTCGATGAGCCAATCCACCAGCACCCGCACCTGGCGCTCCAGGCCGGGCAGCTTAGAGAGGTAAATACCCCGCCACATGAGCCAGGCCAGCAGGCCCGAGAAGCGAAAGCCCTTGATTTCGGCGCAGGCGGTGTGGTGGCCGACCACGCACAAAACGCCAATGGCGTCGAAGTGGAACGGTTTGAGCGGCCGCTCGCCCAGGCTGGCGTGGATATTGCGGGCCAGGGTGTAGGCTTCGCGCAGGGCAAATTGGGCCGTCGGCGGGCAGGGCCGGCCGGTTTTGGCATCGGTGATGGCGGCGCAGTCGCCCACCGCCCACAGGCCGGGCTGCCCCGGCACGGCCAGGGTGCTGTCCACCACCACCGCGCCGCGCTTGTCGCGCTCTACCGGCAGGGTTTGCAGCACCGGGTTGGGCCGCACCCCCGCCGTCCAGACCAGCGTTTCGGTGCGGATTTCCTCGCCGGAGCTGAGCACGACCACGCCGGGCCGGGCGTCGGCCACCCGCACCTTGAGCTTGAAGGCCACGCCCCGTTCGGCCATCCGCTGCAGGGCGTATTGGCCCAGGCTTTCGCTCAGTTCGGGCAGGATGGTTTCCCGCGAGTGAACCAATATTATCTTGACCTCTTCGGGCGGGATGTGGGGATAGTAGACCAGCATGCCCCTGGCAAAATCGTTCAATCCCCCGGCCAGCTCCACCCCGGCAAAGCCGCCGCCGGCAATCACAAAGGTGATCATTGCCCGGCGGGTGGCCGGGTCGGTCTCGCGGTCGGCCCGCTCGAACATCTCAATCACGTGGTTGCGGATACGCATGGCGTCGAGCAGGGTTTTGAAATCAAAGGCGTTTTCCTCGACGCCCTTCATGCCCAGGTAGTTGGAAACCGACCCCAGGGCCAGCACCACCTGGTCAAAGGGCAGTTCGTTGGCTTCGGCGGGGCCGGCTAAGAGATCAGGCTCCAGGTGGACCCGGCGCTTGTCCAAATCAATGGCCGTGACCCGCCGCCGGATAACAGTGGTGCGGCGCAGACTGGTGCGCAGCGGGCTGCTGATGTGGGTCGGCTCCAGGCTGCTGGCGGCAACTTCGGCCAGCATGGGGGTGAAGAGCAGGGCATTGGCCTCGCTGACCAGGGTGAAGGCCACCGAGCGATCCGCGCCAAAGACCCGTTCCAGCTTCTCGGCGGTGGCGACCCCGGCAAAGCCGCCGCCCAGGATGACAATCTGGCGGGGCGTCAGCGGCGGCGGCGCGGGGGTAAATTCCGGCCCCAGCCGCCAGAAGGCCAAATCGTGCCAGCCCTGGCTGATCAGCCCCAAAGCAGCGCCGTAGAGCGCCCAACCGACCAGGCCGGGAAAGAGGGTGCGCATGCCTTCCGCCGTCCACTGGGGCGGCTGGCCGGCCAGCCAGGGTAATAAAATCACGCTGACCAGCGTCCACATGGGCACGCCAAGCGCGGCGGCGGTCATGATGTTGTCCACATAGGCGCGGGGCGCAGGTCTAAAGGCCAGGGCGTAGCCCACCCCCATGCCACAGCCCAGGATGATCCCGGCCCAGCCGGGTTTGAGTATAGCGGCCAGGGTCAGGCTGCTCATTAGCCCAGCCAACAGGCCAATAACGGTCCGACGGAGATATTTGTTCATGCGGGTCTCCTTTGTAAATAGCTTTATCTCGCCGTAGGGCGGCATCCCCCTGCCGCCCGCAGAGGCATAGGGATGCCTCTGCTACAGTATTTTCATCATTGAGGCTTCGTGAACAATCCTTAGAGCCTGTTTCTTAAATCACGTCTTGTGGCAAAATGCCATCGTCGCGTAGCGTGTCACGCTTTGCGTGAGCGACTCCGCAAGCGGGGAGCGAAGAATCCCTAATACCGCCGTTTATCAGCCGCGCTCTCAGGGATTCTTCGGCCTTTGGCCTCAGAATGACACGCTACGCGAGAAACACGCTCTTAGAAAACAGCTTCGATCATGTCACTGCGAGCCGCAGGCGAAGCAGTCTCCCTTACCGGGGCGGGGATTGCTTCGGCCTACGGCCTCGCAATAACATTAGCGTACCCTTGCAGTATAAACAGGGGGGTTATACGCCTCTGCCGCCTGGCTGCCTTTTAACATCTTAACCGTAAACTGTTTCAAAATTCTTACGGTATCAATTGTTTAAAAATAGTCCAGGGGAAGGGGGATTTGTTACAGTAGCGAGGGTCCTAATTGCTCCAACAAAAGGCGGGCCTCCTGCAAATCCACCGTATCAAAACCTAAGGTAAGCCTATTACCTGGCAAAGATACTAATCTCTTACGCCGCCCCGCCTGCGAATTCATTCGCAGGCTAATAGCTCAAGTCGGCTCAAGCCGACTCAAAAAGCTCGATTTTTAGAAAATATAGTACGCTTTAGCGTACTTCGCTTGCGTATCAGCCCTGAGCTTCAGCTCGGGGCGACGCCGGTGGCGAAAGATATGGGTAATAGATAGGGCAAAGATAAGGTTATAACCTGGTATCTGTAGATAA
>CAZDMM010000124.1:12023-13129 GCA_964505845.1 uncultured Caldilineaceae bacterium | reverse complement strand
GGGCTAAGGCGGGCCAGGGGGTTTTCGGCCAGGCCGATATTTTGCTGGCGAATGTAGCTGTCAATAACCCGCTCTGAGATTTTCTGGCTCAGGTAGCGCCGGCCGGCATGCACGGCGCGCACCGCATTGATCACCTCAACCCCGGCCGACTCTTTGAGGATATAACCTTGCGCTCCGGCTTGCAGGGCGCGTAGCACATGCTCATCGGTGGCGTACATGGAAAGGATGATCACCTGGGCGCCTGGGCAAATATCACGGATTTGGCGGGTCGCTTCAATGCCGTTTAATTCGGGCATCGCAATATCAATGATGACAATCTCAGGGTTAAGCTGGGCTACTTGACGCACGGCGTCGCGCCCATTGGCGGCATCGCCAACCACCTTGAAATCGGCCTGGGCTTCTAACAGAAATCTCAAGCCATCTCTGACTACCGCGTGGTCGTCGGCCAAAAAAATGGTAATGCTCACCGGCTTACCTCTACAGTAATTTGAGTGCCCTGTTGGGGGGACGACTCGATCCGAAACCAGCCCCCGACCGCCTCTGCTCGCTCGGTCATAGTCAGGATACCCCAGTGGGGCTGTTCCCCCGGCCTGGTCAGATGGCCTAGCTCAAAACCGCACCCATTATCTTCCACTACCAGGCGGATCACCTCATCGTCTATTTCAATCGTTATTGTTACCTGGGTGGCTGAGGCGTGCTTGGCCACGTTGGTTAAGGCTTCTTGGGCAATGCGGAACAGGGCATTTTCTAGCGGGGCGGCCAAACGTGGCCAGGATTCGTCGCCTTGCACCCTCAGGCTAAAACCGGCTCGTTGGGCTACCCGGCTGCCGTACCAGCGCAGCGCCGCTAATAAGCCATAATCATCCAGCACGGGCGGGCGCAAATCGGCCATAACATCCCGAATGCACTCGGTGGTTTGTTCCAACAGCACCAACGAGTCGTCCAGACGGGCCTGGATTGAGGCCGGGACCAGGGTGCTGCCGGATAACTGTCCGCGGATGAGATTCAGGTTGAGGCCAAGCGCCGTTAAATTTTGCCCAACCCGGTCATGCAGTTCACGGGCCAACTGTCTGCGTTCAATTTCTTGGGCCTCGGCCAACTGGCCG
>CAZDMM010000124.1:0-12013 GCA_964505845.1 uncultured Caldilineaceae bacterium | reverse complement strand
TGCTTTTTTCTGATCATCGGCAAGCGACTTACTGAGCCGGGCTTTTTCTTCTTCTGCCCGTTTCAATTCTGTAATATCGGTCCGCACCCCTACAATGCCCCCATCATGGGTTCTACGCTCGCTAATCTGCAGCCAGCGCCCATTGCTTAGTTGCTGCAGGTAAGTTCCCTGGGGATGTTGGTGCTGCGCTATCCGGGCCTGGATCCAGGCTTCCTCATGCTCAATTGCCTCTACCACCTGCCCGCGATAGGCGCTGACCCGGATATGGTCTTCAAAGTAAACCCCAGGCGACATTACATCCTCACCTAAATCGTAGTATTCACGGTATTTGCTGTTACACAGCACCAGGCGATCCTCAGAGTCATACAGGGCAAAGGCTTCAGTCAGGCTTTCAATGGCATCTACCAGTTGGGTTTGCATCTTTTTAGCGCGGATTTCGCTTTCTCGCAACGCTTCTTCCATGTGTTTACGTTCCGTAATATCTTCGGCGGTACCCAGTATTTGTTGCGGTAAACCCTTGCTGGTGCGGTTGAACACCACATCTCGGCTGCGTAACCAGCGCCAGTGGCCGTTGGTATGCCTAAGCCGAAATTCATGCTCAAAAGTGCCGCCGGTCAGGTCGGTAGCCACTTTGTTAAAGTGTTCAATCATCGCGGCCAGGTCGGCCGGATGAATGAGCGAGGCCAGGATGTGCGGCCCCATAGTTTGAATCTCCAGGGGGGTATAACCTAGCATGATCAAAATTTGGCTATTAATGTACACACACTCTTGCTCAATTAAGTCGTACAGGTAAATGATGAGCGGGGCCGTATCGGTAATGCGCTGGATAAAGCGTTGGCTGTCGCGCAGGGCTTGCTCGGTGCGTTTGCGCTCGGTAATATCACGCACAACGGCTACTATCGTCGCCTGCCCCTGGTAGCTAACCTGGTGGGCGTTGACTTCGACCGGGATGATGGTTCCATCGCGGCGGCGATGGGCTGACTCTAGCACCAGGGTTTGACCGGCCCATAGCTTTTGCTGGTTATCCCACATGGCCCGGTGAAACTCTGGCTGAATCACATCTGTAGCATTCAAGCGTAAGAATTCTTCCCGGCTGTAGCCTAACAGCCGGCAGGCCACCTCGTTACAATCCAAAAACTGGCCCAGGGAGCCATACACCATAACCGCATCACCAATACCTTCAAAAAGCTGCCGGTATCGCTGCTCAGATTCCCGCCGGGCCGCCTCCACCCGTTTACCTTCGGTGACATCCCTGACGATGGCAATAATCTCATCCGGCCCCAGGGCTACAATCCGAGCTTCACGGCTGTAGTTCTGGTTATTGGCCGAAAATTGGTATTCATAAATTTGCACCTGGCCTGTTTTAAGGGCTTGCTGGATTTTGAGTGTCGCTTGCTGGGCGAGCTCTGCCGGTAAAATCTCGGCCAGGTGTTTGCCCACCGGGTTGGATTCAGAGGCCGGTGGGGCAAAACCGGCCGGCAAATTAGCGTAGTGAATAACCCCATCCCGGCTCAGATGCAGGATGGCGTCTGGAATAGCTGCAATAAGCGCCCGGTTATGGGCCTCACTTTCCCGGAGCGATTCCTCGGCCTGTTTGCGCTCGGTGATGTTGCGGCTGGCCCCAATAATCCCAATAATTGCGCCTTGATTGTCTCGCCAGGGCACTTTGCTGGTTAAAAGCCACTGCTTTTGGCCCTGGGCAGTGATAGTCATTTCTTCCCGGTTGACCAGGGGCTGGCCTGTTTGGATCACGACTTGCTCGTCGGCATAATACTGCGCCGCCAGCTCTGGCGGAAAAAAGTCGAAATCGCTTTTGCCGATTACCTCATCGGGCGATGCTGCTCCCAAGATTTTGATGTGGGCCATGTTGCTAAACACAAAGCGGCTGTGGGTATCTTTTACAAAAATGTAGACCGGTAAATTGTTTATTAAGTTTTGGAACAGGTTTGGATCTGCCCCCAATAGAGCCGCCGCTCCAGCCAGCGGCGGCGATAAGGCGGGTAAATTTGCTTTACCTTGGGTGTTGTGCATGCCGGGTCTCCTGTACCCAGGTATTTTTGCTTAAAGTCAAGTGAAATTGTAGCGGAAAGTATGTATTTTTAAAGAGGGGGCAGGCAAATTGGTGTGGAGTTTTTTACCTGGCCGCATTGAAAGCCCAAAGGGTTAAACTCCCTGGAAAATCCCCCTCCCCTGGCCCTCTCCCGATTTGGGGGTAGGGTGGGGGTCGGATTTTCATCGCAGGTGGTGAAGCCGGGGCTGCCCACCCGCAGAGGCATGGGGATGCCTGGGCTACGATACTACACCTGCACTTGCAGCGCAGGCGCAAGTCCCGGATCGGTGGCAACGGACAAGATGGAACTTGTCCTACATTTTCATCAAGGACGCGGCTTATCCCGGCCAGTTGAATAGCGGGGTGCAGTATCCTCTACAATGTATCTGAAAACAGCATGCCGCCCAGGCCAATAATAACCCCCAGATGGAGCAGCCACAGGCCGCTGGTTAAAAAAGACAGAGCCGGTACAAACTGAGCCACAAAGCTGATAATTACCAACACCAGCCCAATAATAACCGGCAAGCCCTTGATCATGGCCATTTTGTCAAGCATAGCTGTACCCTTCTCCTATTCCACCTGGTATGGCTTTACCAAAAGTTGCAGTTGCTCCGGCACATGGACTTCCAGGTAGGTGCCTTCGGCCTGGTGTTTTTCTTGCTGGATGATGGCCTTTTCATGCAGCAAAGAGACCAGGTCGCCCCGGTTATAGGGAATAAGGAGTTCCATGCTGGGCCGGGTCAGTTGCAGCACCCCCTCAACGCGGGCTAAGAGGGCCGCCAAGCCCTGCCCGGTTTTGGCGCTCAGGCCCAAACTGTTGGGGTATTGGGCCAACAACTCCTGCACCGCCTCAGGTTCCGGGAGCAGGTCAATTTTGTTCAAGGCGACCAGCAGCGGGGCGTGAGTGGCGCCAAGCAGCTCCAGCGTTTCGGTAACGGTAGCGGCCTGCTCCGAGGCGTTGCGGTGGGTCACGTCTACCACATGCAGAATCAGGTTAGCCTCGATAATTTCTTCCAGGGTGGCCCGGAAGGCCGCCACCAGGTCGGTGGGCAGCTTTTGGATAAAACCGACCGTGTCGCTAAAGAGGACTTCATGGCCGCTGGGCAGCGTGACCCGGCGGGTGGTTGGGTCCAGGGTAGCAAAAAGCTGGTCGGCGGCGTAAACATCTGCCTGAGCCAGGGCGTTGAGCAGGGTGCTTTTGCCGGCATTGGTATAGCCCACAATGGCCACCACCGGAATACCGGCGCTGCGGCGCTGTTTGCGGTAGCGGGCGCGGTGAGCCCGCACCTTTTCCAATTCCTCTTTGAGGTGAGCAATCCGGTGGCTAATCTCGCGGCGGTCTACTTCAAGCTGAGTTTCACCGGGGCCGCGCACCCCCACGCCGCCGGTAGCCCCGCCGGCCCGACCGCCGGTTTGGCGGGCCAGGTGAGTCCACATGCGGGTTAGCCGGGGCAGCCGGTACTCGTACTGGGCCAGTTCCACCTGCAACTGGCCTTCGCGGGTGTGGGCATGGCGGGCAAAAATATCCAGGATGACGGCGGTGCGGTCAAGCACTTTTACCTTGAGTAGCTTTTCTAACTCACGCTGCTGGCGGGGGCTGAGTTCATCATCAAAGACAAACACATCAATCCCCAACTCATCACGGTAGCTTTGCAGTTCTTCAACCTTGCCGCTGCCGATGAGAGTAGCCGGATTGATCGCTTCTAGCCGTTGGTAAGTGCCTCCTTCTACCTTTAACCCGGCGGTACTGGCCAGCGCGCCCAGTTCCTCCAGCGAGTCTTCAACAAAGAAGTTGTACCCGTTTTTGGGCCGTTTCAGTTCGACCCCTACCAGAAAGGCCCGTTCAACCAGCGGGTTGACGGTGATTAATTGCTCGTTTTTAGTAGAAATAAGCCAGCTCCCCTTCTTATTAAAAATGATTAGCTACCATGATACCCAAAATCACATCAATGGCAACCTCTTTTTTGTTCAACTGCGCAGGGTGACATCTCCGGCAAAAATGGTGACGGTGGAGCCGTCGGCCTGGCGCAAGAGCAACGCCCCGTTTTCATCTACGCCGGTCATCACGCCTTCGTAACGATGCGCGCCCTCTACGACGGTTACGCTTACTTTTTGCCCCCGCCCCACCAGCCGTTCGTGCCAATCCTGGTGCGGCAGTTGACCCTGGCGCAGGGCGTTGTAACGTTGTTCCACGTTGAATAAAAAGCTCTTGACCAGGGGCAGGCGCAGGCCGCTGGTATCGCGGCCCATAATCATCGAGAGGCTGGTGGCTGTTTGGGCCAGGGGCGGGCTGCCGCTGCCGGGACGGCCAGGGCGGTCGGCTTCGGCTTTGGTCTGCCCGCTAAAATCCACGTTAACATTCAGACCCAGGCCCACCACTACCCAATTGAGCCGGTCGCCCTCGATATCCAGTTCGGTCAAAATACCGGCCAATTTTTTGCCGTCAACCCAAACCAGGTCATTGGGCCACTTTAAACCGGGTGATAGTTCGGTGTGCTCTTCAATAGCGTCGGCCAGGGCCAGGGCGCATATCATCGTTAGGCGTTGGGCCTGGTGCGGAGCCACCAGGGCGGCAGGCCGGAAGAGCAGCGACATCAGCAAGCTGGATTGGGGCGGAGCCTGCCAGCTTCGCTCTAACCGGCCCCGGCCAACCAACTGTTCATCGGTAATAAAAAGCATACCTTCCGGCGCGCCCCACTGCGCCAGCCGCTTTAACTCGGTGTTAGTAGAGCCGGTTTGCTGGGTGTAGACTACGTTTTGGCCAAAGACATAGGTGGGCAACCCGTGGCGGATCAAATCGCCGCTGAGCTGAGACATACACCCTCCTTCATGCGATTTCAGTTTAATCATAACCCCTCGCTGGCAATTTGCAAATTCGCTTTACGGGTCTCTCTTTGGTAAAATGAGAGGTGGAGGAGGCATGCGGCGGTGATACAAGGCTGCCTGGCTTTGTGTCTACGTTGAATGTCTCTTTATCTTTTCGCTGCAAGTGGAGCAACCTTGATGACGGTTGATAGACTTTTCACCCCCTGGCGTATGAAATATGTAGCCTCAACTCGACAACCGGCAGCAGGCTGTGTTTTTTGCGCCAAATTAAATGATCCGCCCTCCCTTGACCGGGATAACTACCTGGTGTACCGGGGCCAAACTGTCTTTGCGATTATGAATATCTACCCTTACAATACCGGCCATTTGATGGTTTTACCAAACCGGCATGTAGCCCGCCTGAGTGAAGTTCCGCCGGAAGTCCAGGCCGAGATGATGGCGTTGACCACTTACTTTACTGAACTGCTGACCGATCTGATGCACCCGGATGGATTCAATATCGGCTTGAATTTGGGGCGAGCGGCCGGCGCCGGGATTGACAGCCACTTGCACATTCATATTGTGCCCCGCTGGAGCGGCGACAGCAACTTTATGGCTGTGGTGGGCGAAACACGGGTGCTGCCAGAAGATTTGAGCGACACCTATGACCGCATTGTTAAGGCGCTCCGGGAACGGCCACCTCAATAAGTTTTGGAGGCGGCGCGGGTATATGGAATGGGTAATTTACCAATTATTTATTACCAATGACCAGAGAAAGAGGCAAAATGTATCAAACTTACAACTTATCGCATACCGATGCTTTAAAAATTATCGCTGCGGTTCAGGCGGAACTAGACAAAGCCCAAAAAGGGGCGGCGGTAGCAGTGTCCGACGCGCATGGCGAGTTAATTGCCTTTGTGCGGACCGATGGCTGCAAACTGCCTTCTATCAATATCGCCATCAACAAAGCCTTTACGGCGGCTCGGGAAGGGCAAGAGAGCAAAGCCGTGGGCCGCGCCTCGCAAGAGCAGCCTTTTCCTATGACCAATTTTGGGGATTTGCGCTATGTGGGCTGGGGTGGCGGCGTGCCGCTGCTGCACCAGGGCAAGGTGATTGGGGCGCTGGGCATCAGCGGTTTGCCAGAAGCGGAAGATATGGAGCTAACCCGGGTGGGTGTACGGGTATTTGAGCAGTTGGTAAGTGGGCAGGGTTAATAAAATCGTTCAACCGGCCAGCCTCTGCGGGCGGCAATTTTGGCCAGCTTGCGTGAAGGGTTAACCGGCGCCGGGTGGCCCACCAACTCCAGCAGCGGCAAATCCGAGGCGCTGTCGGTGTAAAAGTAGCTGCTTTGCAGGGTGGCCCCATGTTGGTTGAGCCATTGCCTGGCCCAATACACTTTGCCGGGGCCATAACACACCGGGCCATCCAGTTCACCCGTGTAACGGTCGTGGTCAACCTTGAGGCGGGTACACAAAAAATCTTGCCCCAAACCTAAATACTCGGCCACCGGCTGCACAATTTCTGCAATTGAGGCCGACAGGATCACCACGCGATGACCCTGCTGTTGGTGCCAGGCAATCTTGGCCCGGCCGGCCGGCGTCACCCTGGGAAAGAGTAAACGCGGCAGCCAGTCGGCAAAAAACTGAGCCGTTTCACGTTGGCCATGCCGCCCAACGTATTTAATCAAACGACAGTGGGCCTGCCCAAAATCGAGCCGGCGGAATTGATACTGCACGCTGATCAAACCGACCACCCACCAGGGCACACGTCTCTGCTTGAGCGCCTCTCGGAGGTAAAGTATACCAGAACTGGTATCCAATAAGGTGTGGTCCAAATCAAAAAATGCCGCTGTGCTCATCCCCGTACCTGGCTACTTGACCACGCTGATAACATCGGCTACCAGTACCTGGTTGGTGCGCAAAAAGGCCAGCACCTCTACCTCCCCTCCCTCTTCCGGGTTGCCGTTAATGGTGGCATCATCCGGCACCAAGACGGTATAACCGGCGATAATCCACAAGTGGTCCCCTTTATTTTCTAACGTCCCCTTAAATTCTACCAGTGCGGCTCGATTTTGCTGCATCAACTGGTCAATCTCCATAAAACGGCGTTGGTTAAACTGCCGGATCAACCCGGTTCGGCTCGCCTGGCCGGGGGTGAAGTAAAGCTGCACCCACTCGGAGCTGCGTTTGACCCCGTACAGAAAATCTCCCGGCAGGGCAGCCTGGGCCGCGTAGCTCAGAATAAAGAGCGCCATCAACAAGGTTAAGAGCACGGTGAGGCTGACGGTTGCCAGGTCGCTCAACACCGCTTTGGGGGTTAGCCGACGTCGCATGATGCTGAAGACGGCCTGCACTTTTTGGCCGGTGGTGGGGCGAGACGGGGCCGGCAGGGTTGCTACCTGGGCCATATACTTGCTGCGCAAAGCAGACTTTTGGGCTTCCGGGGCGAGTTGGGGGTTGGGGTTGGCCAGAACGGTAGCGGCATAGAGCAGCGGGCGCAGTTCGCTGGCATATTCCGGCGCTTCGGCCAAAATCTCCTCAACCGGGACGCCGGCCTGCAGGGCAGAGATGCTTTCATCGAGGATAGACTCAAAGCTATCACTCATGTTTCACCTCCTGCGGCATAAAACGAGCCAACGAAGCCAGGGCGCGGTGCTGTAAGGCTTTGACAGACCCTATAGACCTGTCCATCAATTCGGCCGCTTCTGCCAGACTCAAACCCTGCCCAAAGCGCAGGGTCAGCACATGCTGCTGTTCTTCGGTAAGCTGCAAAAGCGCCTGTTTGAGAAGCGGGGTCATTTGGGCCAGATAAGCCTGATCGTTTAAAGAGATGTCATCCGCCACTAAATCATCAACCAGAGGTACCGATCTGAGTTTGTCTTTGATGTAATCGGCGGCCAGATTGCGAGCGACGCTGTACAGCCACCCAGAGACGGAAGTGCGCGGTGGTTTTTGAGCCTTGAGCGCATCAATCAGAGCCAAAAAAACCTCGCCGGCCAGATCGGCCGCTACATCGGGTTCATTCAAACGATAGTTGAGATAACGATAAATCTGGTCAAAATAGCGATCGTAAACCTCAACTAAGGCTTGCTGCTCATATCGTTGGATGCGCGCCAGCAGCGAGTTTTCTTCTTGCACAATCAGGTTTCCTTTAGGTAGATGCTGCTACGCTGCTCTTACTATACACGTCTTTCATCGGCCAAAAAGGATGCGGGCATAAGGTTTTTGACAACAGACTCCGTATCCCAGGGGAGGCCTGGAGGTTTAGAGGATTGCCCTCGGCACGGTCCAGCCTTCCAGCCCTCCCCTCTTCCATTCAAACCAATGCCCGCCCGCCATCTACAAAATAGACCGCTCCGGTGACAAAGTCGCTCTCGGCCAGAAAGATGACCGTGCGGGCCACGTCTTCCGGCGCGCCGACCCGTTTGAGCAGCGAGTTTTCAACCGCCCACTGCGCCTTGGCCTCGTCGGCGTTATCGGGGAGCAGCACCGTACCGGGGGCAATGGCGTTGACCCGCACGTGCGGGGCCAGTTCGGCGGCCATCACCCGCGTTAAGGCCACCAGCCCGGCCTTGCTGGCCGAGTGATGGGCGTAGCCCGGCCAGGTCTGATAAGCCGACAGGTCGGTGATATTGACAATCAAGCCCGATTTTTGTTGGAGCATGGCCGGGGCAACCGCCTGGCTCATCAAAAAGGGGCCGGTCAGGTTAATCTCCAGGGCCGACCGCCAGGCTGCTTCGCTGATTTCCAAAAACGGGGCCTTGAGCCAGACCGAGGCGTTGTTCACCAGGATGTCCACCCGCCCAAAGCGCTCCAGGGTCGCCGCCGCCACCCGCGCCGGGTCGCCGGGGGTTTGCACGTTCATGGGCAAAGCCAGCGCCTCAACACCCTTTGCCTGAATTTCGGCGGCAGTGGCTTGATACGGCTCCGCTTCATTCAAATAGGTCATGACAATGTGGCAGCCCTGCCTTGCCAGGGTCAGGGCAATCACCCGCCCTACCCGCATGGCCGCGCCGGTGATGAGGACGACTTTATTGGTCAATTCCATCGGTTACTCCTTGATGACCAAATTCGATGACGAAGTTGGAAGATTGGAGGGCTGGAAGGCTGGCGACTCTTTTACCCAACCTGCCAGTCTTCCAGCCGACCAATTGATGACTGATTACGCCAATTTTGTTCCTCATTCAACATCGAAGAACTCTTTTGCCCATCCTGAATTGCTTCTCATCGCATCAACCGGGCCAATACCTGGCGCAGCACCTCAATCGCCCGCAAATACTCATTCACATCAATATGCTCCTGAGGGGTGTGGTCCAGGCTGCTGTCGCCGGGGCCGTAGGCCACAATGGGCGTGTGCAGCCAGTGCGGGGCGACCACGTTCATATCGGCCGTGCCGGTTTTGACCACAAAACGCGGCTCGCCCCCGGCGGCGCGAATGGCCTGCAGAAAAGCCCGCACCAGCGGGTTGGATTTGTCGCCTTTGTAGGCCGGCTCCCCGCCCGAAAATTGCAACTGGGCTGTTGTCCCTTCCGGCAGCGTTGATGTCACTTGGCGCAATGCCTGCTCCAACTCGGCCAGGCTCAAGCCGACCGGCAGCCGGAAGCCCATGCCCAACTCGACCAGGCCGTAAGCGCCTTCGTCGCGGCTGGCAATGTGGCGCAGCGACGGCGAAAGCTGGGTGAAGGGCGTGTCGGCCTGCCGTGCTTGATTGAACTGAGTGCAGAACTGCTCGACCTGCCGCCACAAATCAACCCCCTGCTCCGCCGGCAAGCGTCCCTCCCCCGCCGAGTGGCTGAAGGGGACACGCAAAACTACATCCATCAACAAGCGGCCCTTGTAACCCAAGGTGACGCGATCCCAGTGGCTGGGTTCGCCGATGATACAGAAAATGGGAGGTTGGAAGGCTGGAGGATTGGAGGGCTGGAGAAGAACTCCCCCCTGCCCCGGTTCCTGAGCTTGTCGAAGGGCCGCTCCCCCGCCCCCCTGCTGTTGTCCCCCGAGTCTCTCACTTAAAACGAATCTCGCCCCCTTACTCGTGGCGCACTCCTCCTCCACCGCGCCGACGACGGTGACGCGCCAGCCGGGCGGCACATTTACCTGAGCGGCGGCGGCGGCAAAGGTGCAGAGCGGCCCTTTGGCGTCCACCGCCCCACGCCCATAGAGCAAATCACCTTCACGGCGCAGCGGCACTTCGCCGGGGAAGGTGTCAATGTGGCCCAGCAGTAAAATCTCCTTTGGCCCCTCGCCTTTCATGCCGACGGCGCTGCCGGCTTCGTCTACGTAGGCGGCCAGCCCGTGCCGACTCATCCAGTCAACCAGGTAAGCCGAGGCGGCGGCTTCCTGTTCGGAGGGGGAGGGGATGGCGACGAGATGGGTCAGAAGATCAATCGCTTCATCATTCATAACTTACCCGCGTTGTTCGGAAATGAGTTCAACACCGCTTTGGGGTGATGTCCAGGCGGCAGCGACTTGTTGCGCCAGGTGTTTCATCTCGGTCCTTATTTCCTCAATCTTGAGCTGTTGAAAAAACTGGGTCAGTTTATCCATATCGTCATAAAGGAACAGCTTTTGCGAAATCCCTTGCAGCGTTGCCGAAATATCCGCGCCTTTTTGGGCAATGGTGATAATCGGAATGCCTTTAGCATAAGCATAGCCGGCCTCGATGCCCAGGCCGATCCCTTTTTCGCTGAGTTCGACCACGACCACATCGCTGGCTTCAATTTCGGCAAAACTTCTCTGCATCAATTCGGCCGGGGTAAAGTGAACCTGCCCCCAGCGCTCGATATCACGGGTGATGCAGACAGTCTCAACCCCGGCTTTTTCAAGCGCGGCCGAAAGGCGCTGGATCATCTCTCTGTTCCCGTTATCGGGGTGATACTTGATGGCAAGATAAGCCTTCATTCCACCTCAACCTATTTCAAAACCTCGCCAATCACCTCGACCACCCGCTCCAAATCGGCCTGGGTGATGACCAGCGGCGGGAGCAGGCGCAGCACGTTCAGCCCGGCGGGCAGCGCCCAGACGCCGCGCTCCATCAACTGCTGCAAAACCGGGGTCACTTTGCCGCGCAGTTCCAGGCCGATCATCAGGCCCAGGCCGCGCACCTCGCGCACCGGGCCGGCGCGCAGCCCGCGCAGCTCGCCCAGCAGCCACGCGCCCAATTCGGCGGCCCGCTCCGGCAGGCGCTCCTCGGCCATCACCTCGATCACGGCCCGGCTGGCGGCGCAGACCAGCGGCCCGCCGCCAAAAGTGCTGCCGTGCGTGCCCGATTCAAACAGGCCCAGTTTTTTGGGCCAGGCGGTCACACCCATGGGCAGCCCGCCGCCGATAGATTTACCCAGGGTGATGATATCGGGCGAGAGGTGATGATGCTCGCAGGCCAGCCAGCGCCCGGTGCGGCCCACCCCAGTCTGGATTTCATCCACCATCAGCAGCGCCCCCCGCTCGGTGCAGAGCCGGCGCAGCCCCTGGAAATAGTCCGTCTCGCCGGGGTAGACTCCGCCCTCGCCCTGCACAATCTCCACAATCACCCCGGCTGTGTCGTCGCCGATAGCCGCCGCTGCTGCTTCGAGGTTGTTATAGGGCACGTGGGTGACGCCGGATAATAACGGCTCAAAGGGGTCACGGTACTTTTTGTTAGCGGTCACGCTGAGCGCGCCCAGCGTGCGCCCGTGAAAGGCGCGGCTGGCGGCCACAAAGCCTTTGCGGCCGGTTTGGAAGCGGGCAAACTTCAGCGCGGCCTCGTTGGCTTCTGCGCCCGAGTTGGAAGGGTGAATGGCGCAGTCGGGCCAGCCCAGGCTGGCCCGAAATACGGCGGCCATATCGGCCATCCACAAAGCGCGCTGGTCGTTATAAGAGGACTCCTGCGAGGCGACCAGCGTTTCGGCCTGGCGCTGAATGGCCGCCAAAACAAGCGGGTGGCTGTGGCCTACGTTGGCCCAGCCCTGGGCGGCGGCGCAGTCAATGTATTCCTTGCCTTCACTGTCCCACAGCCGCGCCCCTTTGGCCCGCACCAGGGCCACCGGCCGCCGGCCCACCGCGCCGGAGAAGTAAGCTGATTCTAATTGAGAGATTTCAGTGTAATTCATAATTTGGTTGACCTCTGAATGGCGAATAAGCGAATGGCGAATAAGCGAATGGCGAATAAGCGAATGGCAAT
>CAZDMM010000123.1:0-13291 GCA_964505845.1 uncultured Caldilineaceae bacterium | reverse complement strand
CAGGTGCGGCAGGCGCTCACCAGCTTACCGGGCAACCAGCGCGAAGTTTTGGAATTGGCCTTTTTTGGGGGCATGACTCGCCAGGAGATAGCCGAAAAGATGGAGGTGCCGTTAGGCACCGTTCACACCAGAGCGCGGTTAGGGCTGCAGAAGTTGCGAGAAGCGCTGCAAGCGCAGGGGTTTGAAGAGTAACTATGGACGAGCAGATTGAAGAACTGTTTCCCTTTTATGCTTTAGGCGTGCTGACCCCGGCCGAGCAAGCCCAGGTGGAAGCCCTGGCCGCCTCCAACCCGGCGGCTCAAGCGCAGTTAAACCGCGACCGGGCCGCTGCGGCGGCCCTGGCTTATAGCGTCCGGCCGGTTAAACCGCTGCCGCCGGTTAAAGAACGGCTGTTTAACCGGGTCAAGGCTGAGGCGGCCCCGCCCGCTCCATCTGCCTGGAGTCGCTTTTTGGATTGGTTCCGGCCGCCCTCATTAATGCCTGCCCTGGCCGGCTTGAGCCTGGCGGTAGCCGTTTTGGCCGGGGTGTGGGCCAACGCTTTGAAGGCTGAAGTGGGGCAACTGCAGCAGGCCAGGGCCAGTCTGGAGCGCCAACTCAGCCAGCAGAACGAGACCCTGGCCGCCCTGCAAGCCGGGCTTGCCCCGCTGCAGCAAACCACGGCGGTGCAAGACCAGTTGGCCGCCCAGGCGGAACAACTGGCCGCTCAAAACCGGCAGTTGAGCCAGTTAACCCAGCAAATCACTCCCCTGCAAGAGGAAAATGCTAACCTCAAGCAAGAGCTGGCCGCCCAGGCCGATAAATTAGTGACCTTGCAGCAAGCCCAAACAGAACAGGTTGCCCGTGAAACCCTGACGGCCTTAGAGCAGGAATTGGCGGTGCAGCGTCAAAGGGTGGCCTCGCTGACCGACCAGATGAACCAACTGCAAGCCTTCAATACCAACCTGCGGCGAGAACTTGCTACCCAGCGGGCCATCATGGCCGAAGTGACCGCGCCCAACGTGCGGGCCATGACCATCGCCGGAACCGAAAGTTTACCCCAGGCGCACGGCCAACTGATTGCCAATCCCGGCGCAGATGAGGCCGTGGTAATTGTATCGGGCCTGCCGCCGCTCCAACCCGGCTATATTTACCAATTTTGGCTGGTGCAAGGCGGTCAACTGCTGCGGGCCGGCGTGTTGAATGTGGATGAGGCCGGCCTGGGCGTGCTGCAATTGTCTACCGGGCAAACCCCCATCGGCTCTTACGATGCCATGGGCGTCTCCATTGAACCGGCTAACAATGACAACGGCTCGGCTAACGAGATGATCATGCTGGGTAGTTTCTCCTCGTAGCATTCTCTCTAACCCGGCTAAACCCCCTGCCGTTTTGCAGGGGGTTTTTTATTACCCAAATAATTCTGGATAAAAAATAGACAAATTCAATACAAAACATACACAAATTTAAATACAAACCCAGTTCAGGTGCGTAATATAGAGTGAGTAACATATTCGCGAATGTTCAAACTCAAAAATCGTTCTAACCACCTGAGAAAATTCTATCAAAAAGATTGATTAAAGGAGAAAATCATGTTTACGCTCAAAAAGTTTATCCCCCTGCTCGCGGTAATGATCCTGCTTCTGACCGGGATCAGCCCCACCCTGGCCCAGGGCCAGAAAGACATTGTGGACACGGCGGTGGCCGATGGCCGCTTCACCACCCTGGCCACTGCTCTCACCGCCGCCGGCCTCATTGACACCCTCAAAGGCCCCGGCCCCTTCACCGTCTTTGCGCCCACCGACGACGCCTTTGCCAAACTGCCGGCTGGGACACTGGAAGACCTGTTAGCCGACAAAGAGGCGCTGACCAAAGTGCTGACTTACCACGTCGTCTCCGGCAAGGTCATGGCCGCCGATGTCGTCAAGCTTAACTCGGCAGAGACGGTGGCCCAACTGCCCGTCTCCATCCAGGTGCAAGGCGGCGAGGTCATCCTCAACGGCAGCTCCAAAGTCATCCTGACCGACATTGAAACCTCCAACGGCGTTATCCACGTGATTGACTCGGTGCTGCTGCCGCCCGCCGAGCCGGTGATGGCCGCAGGTTCCGCTGCAGCCATGTGCTCTCAGGATTACACCGTACAAGCTTCAGACAGCCTGAGCCAGATTGCGGCCAAGTTCCTGGGCAACATTAATGCCTACAACACCATCTTAGAGGCGACCAACAAAGCCGCCGAAAGCGACTCCTCCTACGCCAAGATTGCCGATGCTAACGTGATCACCGTCGGCCAAAAGCTGTGCATCCCCGGCGGCTCTGAGCAAGCGGCCGCCGGCGACAACAAGGTTGAGGCCCCGGCTATGGCCGAAGGCCCCACGATTGTTGATCTGGCCGTTGAAAATGGCCGTTTCTCCACCCTGGTTGCAGCCCTGCAAGCAGCCAATCTGGTTGACACCCTCAAAGGCCCCGGCCCCTTCACCGTCTTTGCGCCCAATGACGAAGCTTTTGCCAAGATTCCTTCGGCCGATTTGAAGGGCCTGTTGGGCGATGCACCAAACTTGCAAAAAGTGCTAACCTATCACGTAGTGCCGGGTAGATTGCTGGCCGGCGATGTGGTCAAACTGGCCGCAGCCAATACAGTTGAAGGCGCTCCCATCTCTATCCGCGTCCTGCCCGATGGCCGGGTGATGCTGAATGAGAATGCTTTTGTGATTGGCGCGGATATCCAAGGCTCCAACGGCGTCATCCACGTGATTGACAATGTGCTCTTCCCGCCGGCCGGCAGCGCGATGGCGCCGGCTGCCCCCAAAGACATTGTGGACACGGCGGTGGCCGATGGCCGCTTCACCACCCTGGCCACTGCTCTCACCGCCGCCGGCCTCATTGACACCCTCAAAGGCCCCGGCCCCTTCACCGTCTTTGCGCCCACCGACGACGCCTTTGCCAAACTGCCGGCTGGGACACTGGAAGACCTGTTAGCCGACAAAGAGGCGCTGACCAAAGTGCTGACTTACCACGTCGTCTCCGGCAAGGTCATGGCTGCCGATGTCGTCAAACTTAACTCGGCGGCTACGGTAGAAGGTAGCAATGTAACGATCAAGGTTGAAGACGGCAAGGTGATGGTGGGCGAGGCCCAGGTGATCCTGCCGGATATTGAGACTGCCAACGGCGTCATCCACGTGATTGACGCAGTGCTGCTGCCGCCTCAGTAACCTTGTGCCTTTTCATCAAAAGGCGGCCCTTTAGGGGGTCGCCTTTTGACTTTTGACCAAACGAACGGCCTTGAGTTGTTCTGTACCGCTTACAGAGGTATATGCAAAGCGCGCCTCTGCGACGCCAAAGTTGTGATCTACTGATTCTGGAGAACTATGGGCAGATAGGTTCGCTCGCCGCCCACAATAATACTCAGGCTGGTGGAATGGGCCGAGCCGCCGGTAGCCGTTACCCGCACATTGTACAGTTCAGCCGGTTTGAGTGTTGGGCCGGGATGGTGGTCGGTGACAGTGACCACAGCCTGCGCTGAGGGATTGACCGAGCCTGGGTTTACCTCTACACTCAGGTTGGGCGAGGGGCTGGCGGCCGTCAAATTGACCGGGCCGGTAAAGTTGGGGCCAATCACAAGGGTGTAAGTAGCCACCCCACCGGGGTCTACAATCCGAAAATTTGGCCTGGCAAACAAAAGGGTCAGTTCAAAAGCGCCCAGGTCAACCAGCGGGGTACCATCATCGTCGCCGTCCTGGGGCCGGGGAAGTTCCTCATAATCAAAAAGCGGCGCGTCGGGTGAAAGGCCCTGGTCAACGGCCGGCGAGGCCGGCTGCAGGTGGAAATCGGCGGCGGCGGCGTTCATAAACATGGGGTCGGCTTCAACGCTGCCATGAAACGCGCCGGGGTAACCCTTAAAAGGATAGACCAGGTTGTGGTCCACCGTAAAACCGGCCGGGGCGATACCTTCGGCGGCAATTTGAAAAGACAGATTCCCGCTGCAAATATTATTTCTAATGACGACCCCCTGGGCGTCCTGGTTGGTCAGCCAGATACCTCCTCCCCACGTCCCCAGACCGTTGTGATAAACTGTGTTATTGAAAAGCTGGATATTACGCAGCGGCTGGGTCATGGAGGCTGTCCCATTCCGCGTGAGCGAAATGCCCACATAACGGTTGTTATAAACCAGGTTGTTGTAGAATTTGACGTTTTCCAACAGGCCGCCCCGCTCAGAAGCCAGAACAACCCCGTTGGTCGTGTCGTGAATACTGTTTTGGTAAACCTCAAGATTGTAGGTGTGCTTATCATAAGCATCTACATAAAGGCCCAATCCTACCTGATGCACGTGATTGTGGTGAATTTTACCCTCGGCCGAGCCTTCTTTTACATCAATACCGATGCTGCCATTGCCGTTGATACCCGGCCCGCCGTCATGCACATGGTTGTTCTTTACCTCAAACAGCGTCGTCCGGGCGATGGTCAGATTCTCTTCATAACCGCCGTTGCAGGCCCGCACAATCTCGTTGCCGTCAACCGTGACATTCTGGCTGACCCAAACCCCAATCCCCGAAGAGATGGTATTGTAGGTATAATTTTTTTCAAGGATGATATGGCTGGAATATGTCACCAAAATGCCGGCGTTGTCTTTGTGAGGGCCAGCGTTGATGACTTTCAAGCCGGAGACTTTGATATATTTTTTATAATCTATATGAAACAAGCCGGTAAGGTTATCCGCCAGAGGAATCCCGGTTCCATCTATGGTTACGACTTCGCCGGGATAGGCGGCATACGTAATATAGCCACCGACCTGGCCTGAATTTTTGGGCAGCACTTTTTCAGCGTAGGCGCCTGCTCTAATGTAAACCGTGTCGCCTGGCTGCAAGGTATTGGCAGCCTTTTGAATATGGCGCCAGGGCTGGCTGATTGAACCGCTGTTGGCGTCATTACCGTTTGAGGCCACGTAATAAGTGTTGCCTTGAGCCAAAGCGCCGGCTGAGGTAAAAATCGGAGGCAAGGCCAAAAAATTGCCGCTTAACCCCAGCATGAGCAGGGCTAAACCGGCCGTTACAATCCGGCCCCGGCCTGCGTGGATAATATTTTTCATCTTCACCCCTCTCTTTCTTAACTCAATGGTCAGGGCGGTCTCGGTGGCCGGCAAGGGCAATTCAGACTTTTGAAATAAAAAAGGCCCAATTATCTGCTCGGTGAGCAAATAATTGGGCCTTTACTTTTACTTTCTGCTTGACTAAAGAAAGTTTTTGGTTTGACCCTGACGATTAAGCTAATAAAGCATCTGGTTTAATCTGCGACTAAATCAGGCAAACCCCACTATATCATTAGAAAAAAGTTAGAACAATAGTTATTAGGTACCAGCTTAACTTTGCCGGCTAGAATATTAGGGGGTTTCACCACCCCTCTTTATCCTGCTCGCTGCGGCGGTTGATCCAGCCCTGGCGGGCGGCAGAGACTACATCTCGCTCCCCGGTTTGCATAAGGACAATGACCGCAATCACCCCGGCCACCAACAGCGATGCTCCAAGCCCGCATGCCAGCAGTATTAACAAAGTAACCATCTTTCGCCTTCTGCTAAAACATCTCCGTGTTTGACATCAACCCAAAACAACGGTAGACTACTAATGTTATGTAATGTTTGACCTTCGACGCATTAAAGTACATCCATTTTAGTACGTGGTGCGTGCTCCGTCATTTTACGCCCCACGTCTGAGTATATCACAGGAATAGTCTGTGCGCACAGCAGCAAGCAAACAAAAACCGCAGCCCGCGCCGGCTGCCTGGGAGCAGATGTTGGCCCGGCTGCGCCCCTATCAGCGTGAAATTGGGGGGTCTATTCTGATTCTTTTGACCACGCTGACCCTGCTCAGTTTGCTCTCCTTGAGCGAAGGCACGGTCAGCCGGTGGTGGGCCTCGCTCTTTAGCCAATTTTTTGGCTGGGGCGCGATTCCCGCTGCCATGCTGCTGGCCCTGTTGGGGCTGCTGCTCACCTTTGGCCGCTTAAAGGACGAGAATTTCACCCTACCTCTGGACATCATCGTGGGCTTTGAGCTGCTCTTTGTGGTGGGCCTGGTCTGCACCCACCTTGCCGCCGCCAATGAGCAGGATGCCCTCAAATTGGCCCGCAGTGGGGCAGGCGGCGGTTTTGTGGGCTGGGGCATTAGCTATTTTTTGGTTGACCTGCTGGGCCTGCCCTTCACCATCGTGCTGCTGGTGGGGCTGGGCCTCACCGCCCTGGGCATGATTTTCCGGCTGAACCTGGCCAACCTGGCGGCCTGGGCCATCAATCTGGCTCATGGGCCGCGCCGGGAAGCGGCTCTACACCATCCGGCTGAACCGGACGGCCTCCCTGTAAAAGAAGAAGCGCCGCCCTCACGGGCCGTTCCTAAGAAAGTGGCCAAAGCGCCGCCAGCCGCCGAAGTCAAAGCTGAACAACGACCTTTGCCCGCCAATACCATCGAACCGGCCCCGGTCAGCCTGCCCAAAGCGCGCCATGCCCTGCCGCCGCTTGAGTTGTTGTCTCCACCGGCCAAAGACACAGCACACAACGCCAACGCCCGCTACCAAGCCCAGATTATTGAGGAGACGCTGCTGGGCTTTGGCGTCCCGGCCGAGGTAGCCGAAATTAATCGCGGCCCCACCGTAACCCAATTTGGCCTCAAGCTGGGCAGCACCGAGCGCAAACTGCCCGATGGCACCACGATGCAGCAGCGGGTACGGGTCAACAAAGTGGTGGCCCTGGCCAATGATTTGGCCCTGGCTCTCTCGGCTGCGCCGATTCGGATTGAAGCGCCGGTGCCGGGCCGTCCCCTGGTGGGGATTGAAGTGCCCAACAGCGAGAAAACGATGGTTTCGCTGCGGGCCATTTTGGAAGATGAGAGCTTCAAAAAAGGCAAAGGCGCGCTGCGGGTGGCTTTGGGCAAGGGCGTCTCCGGGCAGGCGGTCTCGGCGGCCCTGGCCGAGATGCCGCACCTGCTCATTGCCGGGGCCACCGGTTCCGGCAAATCGGTGTGCATCAATGCCATTATCTCGACCCTTTTGTTCACCCACTCGCCGGAGCAACTGCGCTTTTTGATGATTGACCCCAAGATGGTCGAATTGACCAGTTTCAACGGCATTCCGCACCTGCTGGCCCCGGTGGTGACCGATTTTGAGCAGGTGGTAGGCGCGCTGGCCTGGGTAACACGAGAAATGGAGCGGCGCTACAAGCTCTTTGCGGCGCACGGCGCCCGGAGCATCAGCAGTTACAACCACAAGGTGGGAGCCAAAGGGGAGCAGTTGCCCTATCTGGTGGTGGTCATTGACGAGCTGGCCGACTTGATGATGATGGCCCCGGATGAGGTGGAACGTTATATCTGCCGCATCGCCCAGATGGCCCGCGCCACCGGGATTCACCTGGTTATTGCCACGCAGCGGCCCTCGGTGGATGTGGTGACGGGCCTGATCAAGGCCAACTTTCCCACCCGCATTGCCTTTGCCGTGACCAGCCAGATTGACTCGCGGGTGATTTTAGACACCCCCGGCGCGGAACGGCTGCTGGGGCGCGGCGATATGCTGTACATGGCCCCGGACTCGGCCAAGCTGGCCCGCTTGCAGGGCTGCTTTGTGTCTGACCAGGAGATTCGGAACTTGGTGACCTATTGGCGGACGGCGGCGGTGCAGGCGGGAGTCAGTCAGTCCGATATGACCGCCGACCGGAGACCGCCGACCGCAGAGGAACCGCGACCAGGACAGACTACTCCCCCAACCGAGAACGTTTCCACCGAGCAGCCGCCCTGGGCCGGGTTGGTGGCCGAGGCGGAGAAGGATGACCTGCTGCCAGAGGCGGTCAAATTGGTCACGGAGTCCGGCCGGGCCTCCACCAGCTTTTTGCAGCGCCGCCTGGGGATTGGTTATCCCCGCGCCGCCCGCTTGATGGATTTGCTAGAAGAAGAGGGTATCATCGGCCCGGCGGAGGGCAGCAAACCGCGCGAGGTCTTTACGCGGGAGGCGCGGGACGAAGCCGACTACGATGAATTCGAGGCCGATGTGAAGGGGGTTGAGGGCAAACGAAAGAAGTAATTGTTGGGCAGCAAAAATTTTCATCGTGAGCTAATTATTAGGGCAAAACGTGCCATCTATGATAAAATAGGTGAAAAATAGCATAAACTGTAATGATGAGCGATGATGCAAATATGAATTTTCTGGATGCCGCCTACAGAATCCTAAGCCAAGCCAACCAGCCGCTACATTATACCGAAATTACCTTACGCGCTCTCAAAGCCGGTATTTTGGATACAAAAGGTCAAACTCCAGATGCTTCAATGGGTTCACGCCTGTATGTAGATACCAAACGCCCCAGTTCTCGTTTTAGGCGAGTTAGTCGGGGCGTTTTTACTTTGACAGAGGCGGCTTCCAGTGATATTAGCCAGCGTATCGCTACCATCAACCGGCAAACTCGAACTACCCTCCGAAAACGACTAATGGAAATGCCGCCAGAGCGTTTTGAAGGACTAATTGCAGAACTTCTATTGGCTTTGGGGTTTGAGGAGGACACGATTGAGATTACGCCATTTGGCAATGATGGTGGGGTTGATGTTCGGGGTGTCTTGAACGCGGCTGGTATTACCGAAATAAATGCGGCTGTGCAGGCCAAACGTTGGAAGCATAACGTACAAGCGCCGGTTGTTCAAGCTTTACGTGGTTCTTTGGTTGTTCACGAACAAGGCATTATTATCACAACCAGTGAATTCTCCAAAGGAGCAGAAACGGAAGCCCAAGCGCCAGGCAAGGTTCGTATCAGTTTGATTGATGGAGAAAAGCTGCTAGATTTACTAATTGAACACAGAATTGGGGTTACGGCTGAACAGCACACAGTTTATTCATTGGATGAGGAATGGTGGGGGGATGTTGCCGAAGAAACTGACGCTTTAGTCGTTACAGCCAAACAGATCCCGCGACCTAAAGTAAGTTATCCGGTGCTAATTACAGCCACAGCACATGGCCAAACTTTTGAAGCTGAGTTACTTGATGAGCGTGGACAAGTAAAGTTTAGTGGCACATTATTTCGGTCACCATCGGGGGCTTGTCAGGAAGTGTCAGGGTGGAAATCGTGTAATGGCTGGACATTTTGGAAGTATTTTAATGAAGAAAGCGGTGCGTGGCGTCCAATAGAAGAGATACGTTCCCCAAAAAGTGCTGGCTAACAATTCGTTGCCCTCGATCTGCTAGCTTCTGGATTTTCAACCACACTTTGCTGCGGCGTCGGCTCAAGGGGGGTCTATCGTTGCCCACCCACAGGCGGGTGAATTCAAGCGTTAAGCCACCAAAGGTAAAAACGACCACCCCAACCAAAAAGGTCAAAGATGACCGCGCAGTTTACACAATCCTGAAAAGTCAGTAAAATATTGGCTACCCTACGGAAAGGAGAGATTGATGTGGAAGAATTGACTAAACCTCAGATATTGGGGCGTTATATTGTGGCTGACCCGGCAATTTGTCACGGTAAACTGACGTTTCGGGGGACACGCATTTTTGTTTCAGATGTGCTTGAGATGGTCGCTAGTGGTATGGCTTGGGAGAGTATCATTGAAGAATGGCACGGCAATATTACCCGCGAGGCGATTGCCGAAGCGGTCAGTTTAGCCAGAAAGGCCCTTCTTGAGCATGTAGATGAGTATGCGTTGGAGCCAATTGCGGCGTGAACATTCTGGATGAAAACATTATTGGCAGTCAACGCCAATTATTGCGGAGTTGGCGTATTCCTGTCCGTCATATTGGCTATGACCTTAGACAGCAGGGGATAAAAGACGAAGAAATTATTCCCTTTTTGTGCCAACTCCGCCGCCCCACGCTTTTTACCCGTGATTTAGGCTTTTATCAACGCAATCTTTGTCATGCTCGATATTGTCTGGTTTGTTTGGCAGTTGAAAAGTATGAAGTTGCCGTTTTCACGCGTCGGCTGTTAAGCTATCCAGAATTTGATACCCAAGCTAAACGAATGAGTACAGTCATTCGGGTTTCACAAATAGGCCTTTCAATGTGGCGACTTCATGCGGAGAAAGAGATTCATTTCGATTGGCTCAAGTAAGCGGAGACGTCAGCCCCCAAATCTTTTAACAACTCCAGTAAATCTTGTTGGGCCTCTATCTAATCCACAGCGATAGTGCATCGGATTCTAACTCTACCTCAAAATCTTCCCCCCTTGTCCACCCTTGTTTTGTGAAAGCTCCTAAAACTCTGGCAAGATTCCGGCATCGGTGATATAATCCGCGTTACAGTAAATTTAAAGCGTAAAACGTAAAGCGTAATGACCGTTTGGGGTGTAGCTGAGTTACCTGCTTTTACACCCCCACGTTTCACGCCTCACGCACGAGGTATTAAGATGTCAGGACACAGCAAATGGAGCACCATTAAACGCAAAAAAGGCGCGGAAGACGCTAAACGGGGCAAAATTTTTACCCGGCTGGCCCGCGATATTACCGTCGCCGCCCGGCACAGCGGCGATCCCAACGCCAACCCGGCTTTGCGCACGGCCATTGAAAAAGCGCGCGGCGCGAACATGCCCAAAGACAACATCGAGCGGGCCGTTAAAAAGGGCACGGGTGAACTGGGCGGCGGCGACCTCGACGAAGTAACCTACGAGGCTTACGGCCCGCACGGCATTCCCATCCTCATCAAGTGTCTCACCGATAACCGCAACCGCACCCTGGCCGACGTGCGCCGCATCCTCAACCGGCAAGGCGGCAACCTGGCCGAAGCCGGCGCGGTCAGTTGGATGTTCAGCACCAAAGGCTACATCACCATCGAGCGCACCAACCAAGACCCGGACGAAGTGTTTATGCTGGCGGTTGACGCCGGGGCTGATGATGTGCAAATTAGCGAAGATTGGTTTGAAATTTACACCGCCCCGGATGCCCTGCATGCCATCAGTGTGGCTTTAACCAAGGGCGGCCTGACCATTGCCGAGGCTGAATTATCCGAAGTCCCCAAAAACGAGATTGAACTCAGCTCCAAGGATACCCTCCAGGTGATGGGAGTCATCGAGGCTCTGGAAGAACTGGATGATGTCCAGCAAGTTTACTCCGGCCTGGCCATCAGTGAAGAGGCTCTGGCCGAGCTTGAGGCGGCGTGAGCAGCGTCTGTACATTGTCATGCTATTGCCCTGGAAGAATGGAGGGGTGGAGGATTGGAAATATACCAAACTTCCAGCCTTCCAACTTTCCACAAAAGCTACTCAAAAAACCGGCGTAGCTGCTCATGCGCGTCATCGGCATTGACCCCGGCACGGCCATCACCGGCTGGGGGGTGATTGAGGGTGACGGTGATACCCTGACCGCGTTGAGTTACGGCGTCATCACCACGCCGGCGGGAATGCCTTTGCCCCAACGTTTGCAAACGATTTATCGGGAGTTAACGGACGTTATTCAACAGTGGCAGCCGGAAACGGCCGGTCTGGAAGAGTTGTTCTTCAGCAAAAACGCCAAAACCGCCCTCACCGTAGGGCACGGGCGCGGGGTAGCCATGCTGGCCCTGGCCAATGCCAACCTGTCTATCACAGAGTACAAACCGCTTGAAGTCAAACAAGCTATCACCGGCCACGGCGGCGCGGACAAGTCTCAGATACAGTATATGGTGCGGCTGCTCCTCTCACTGGATGACATCCCCCGCCCCGATGACGCCGCCGATGCTCTGGCCGTGGCTATCTGCCATCTGCACTCAGCCCGCTTACGATTATTATGATTGGTTCCCTGCGCGGCGAAATCATTGACAAAGAAGAAGGTTCCGTCACCATTGACGTGGGCGGCGTGGGCTATTACGTCCAGGGGCCGACCACTCTGCTTGACCTGCTGGAGGTGGGAACCAAAACCCAGCTTTTTATCCACACCCACGTGCGGGAGCAGGAGCTAACGCTCTTCGGCTTCCCCAACAAAGAAGAGTTGGAACTATTCCGCACCCTGCTCAAAGTGCAGGGCATCGGCCCCAAAATGGCCCTGGCTATCCTTTCCCATATACCCGTCGAAACCCTGCGCCAGGCCGTGGCCCGCGAGGAAGCGGCGTTGCTGGCCCGCGTGCCCGGCATCGGCCCCAAGAAGGCCAAGCAGATTGTCTTTGAACTCAAAGGCAAGATTGGCTACGAGGATATTTTTGCCGCCCCCATCCCCATCAGCGACACCGACAGCGAGGTGATTGCCGCTCTCACCAGCCTGGGTTACAGCATCGTTGAAGCTCAGGCCGCCCTGCAGCAGATCCCCAAAGAGGCTAAAGAAGAGAGCGTCGAGGAAAAAGTACGGCTGGCGTTGAGTAGTTTAGCGCGATTTTGATAGGCCAAAGCAAGTTTTCACCCTCAAAATAGAATCCCCTGCTTCAATTGAGTTGCCTCCGCAACAGCCTTAGAAGTAAACATTGTGTCATTTGTATAAGGCAATTTATCCGCTATCTCCTCAAGCTCGCGTTGTTTGGCGAACAAGGCTCTAACCGCCACCTCAGGCGTAGCTACAGGTCCCAATACTGCAATAAATTGGCTGATGAGGGTGATCCGGCGATCATTTCGGGAGAGATTTAAACCTATAGAGGTAAGCCGAGACAGTTTTTGATCGGCTCGTTGAGTTGCCTCATTTAAAGCATTATCAGGATTCAATGGCAGGCGTGCATCGTATTTTCTCTTTTTGCAGACAAGGATTATATCGAGCGCAATCGGCTCTTTAGCCTGAGATTTTGGAGCAGCCACCGACAATTCCGCTTTCACCGGATGCGCATTGATAATCGAGAAGTCAGCGCCTAAAACAGCTTCCCCTAAAGACTTCCAGCCCTCTGCGCGGGAATGATGATAAGTAAATACGAGTAAACCTTCGTCTTTGAGAACGCGGTAACACTCAGCCAAAACTGCGCCCAACTTGGCAGCGAACTTGTCTGCATTGGTATCTTGCACCTCACGCCGATGGCGGGTAGTCATAGCATTATTTAGAAAGCCGCGTGGATATAGCTTTTGCCAGGCGTAAAAGAAGTCTGCTAATTCAGAGTAATGGACGTTATCAAAAAATGGCGGGTCGGTGACAATAAAATCTACACTTTTATCTGGCAGGCCAGTTTCATCAGAGCTTCCGCAAGAGAGATAAATACCCTCTGGTTTGAAACTGCTTTGCGCCGGCCATTCATTTTCTATGCGCCCAGAAAATGAATGACTAGAGAAGTGGGCTTTGCCTGCGCCATTGAGAGTCGCCTCAAAAGGGGCAGCTCGGTAATCCAAAGCGCGTAACAGACGTGATTTAAACAAATTAGAGAATGAGCCAGAACTTTTGGACGTGCCCCACACATTAGCTTCGATAGGCATGCGTTCCGGTTTCAA
>CAZDMM010000122.1:0-13450 GCA_964505845.1 uncultured Caldilineaceae bacterium | reverse complement strand
GGGCCACATCTTGAACATCGGTAAAATCTCGTTGAGCGTTCAAATTACCCACGCACAGCGTTGGCTCAACCAGCCCGGCTTCAATTTCGGCAATTTGCTTGGCAAATGAGGCGGCCACAAAAACCGGGCTTTGGCGCGGGCCAATGTGGTTAAAGGCGCGGGCGCGGACAACATCCAGGCCGTGGCTGATATGATATTGCAGCCCCATGTGGTCTTGCACCATTTTGCTGACCCCGTAAGGATTGTCGGGGCGCAGAGGCGTTTCTTCATTGACCGGCAGCTCGCTGCTTTGCACCCGCCCATAAACCTCATTGGAGGTGACAATTAACAACCGCGTCTGGGAGTTTTGGGCCGCCATGGCCTGTAAGATGTTTAACTGGGGGAGAATATTATTTTCAAAGGTAGCCCACGGATCCCGCCAGGCCAACGGCACAAAAGCCTGCCCGGCCAGGTGGTAGATGGCCTCAGGCTGTATCTCCGTCAGCAGCTTTTCCACCGCAGCCAGGTCACACAAATCGGCAAAAGTGAGTTTTACCCGCTGGCTGAGGTGAATTATCCTCCGGCTTGGATCCCGTGCGACCCCAAAAACCTCATCTCCCTGTTCCAGCAAAGTTTGGGCTAGATGTCCCCCGGCAAAACCTGTGATGCCGGTTATCAAGGCTCGCACGTGTTAAATTCTCCTTCAAAAAAAAAGGGGCGTTATCCAGGTATTCCTGCTAACCGCGCCCCAAACCAGACCGGGTTATTATAACTTACCTCAGCACCAGTCGCAATTTTAAACCAAGTAGGAGTTACCTCGTTCACCTTCCCGGAAGCTGATTGGGAGTCAAAGCGCCTGAATTGCAAGATGGTTTTTAAGCCTAAATCCAGCTAGCTTTCGGGAAGGTATTTAAGCAAGTCTAACCTTAAAATTGCGCAGGCAGACTGGACAGGTGGGGAAAAGTGGGTTATAATGTGGGGGATAGTGGGGTAAAGTGGGGCAAAATGGTTAAAGAACATATGTTCTATCCCCTTCAGTGGGGCAAATTAACCCACCATCCCTAATTTTGGGCAAAATACCATGTTTTTAGGCGGCTACAGCCATACCATTGATGATAAAGGGCGCTTGACCATTCCCGCCAAGTTTCGTGATGAACTTGAGAGCGGGGTGGTAATCACGCGGGGTTTGGATGGCTGTCTGTGGGCCTATGGCCGGTCGGAATGGGAAACATTGGCCGAAAAAATTGCTAAATTGCCCACTACCAACCCGGCCGCTCGTAATTTTGCCCGTTTTATGTTTTCAAACGCCTTTGACTCAATCCCCGACCGCCAGGGCCGCATCCTACTACCACAAGAGCTACGCGATTACGCCGGCATCCAAAATGAAACCATGATCATCGGGGTCATGAATAAGCTGGAAATCTGGAATCCCGACAAGTGGAACCAGATAGTCAGCCAGGTTGAAAATGATACCGATGGCATTGTGGCCCAGTTGCAAGATTTGGGGATTTAACAGGTAGCCAGTAACAGGTAGCAGAAAAGCATGAGAGTAATCCTGAGAATGACTCTGCCGCCTGTAACGTGCAGCCGGTAACGGTGATGCACATCCCGGTTCTTTTACAAGAAGTTATCACAGCCTTGCGGCCACAATCGGGCAGCCACTACCTTGACGCTACGGTTGGGGCCGGCGGGCATGCGGCTGCCATCCTGGAGCACTCCAGCCCAGACGGCCAATTATTTGGGTTTGATCAAGATCAAAGTGCGTTAGAGCTTGCCGCTCAGGTTTTAAGTCGTTTTGGTCAGCGGGTTCACCTCTTTCATGCAAATTTTGATCGGCTCACCGAGGTGGCCCGGGCGCAGCAACTTCCCCGGCTTGACGGTATCCTGTTGGACCTGGGCGTCTCCTCGATGCACCTGGACCGGTCGGAGCGCGGCTTTTCTTTTCAGGCCGATGGCCCGCTGGATATGCGGATGGATCCGAGCAGCGGCCAAACTGCCGCCGATTTGGTGAACCATCTGCCCGAAGTGGAACTGGCTAACCTGATCTACCGTTACGGTGAAGAGCGCCACAGCCGCCGTATTGCCAGGGCCATTGTCAAAGCGCGTCCCATCCGGCGCACGGCAGAGTTGGCCCAGGTGGTGGCCAGGGCGGCCGGTTACAGCCGCCAGGAGCAGGCCAAAATTCACCCGGCTACCCGCACCTTTCAGGCGCTCAGAATTGCTACCAATGATGAACTGGGCGCTTTAGAGCGGGTACTGCCCCAGGCAATCGCCTGGTTAAAGCCTGGGGGTAGGCTGGCGGTGATTAGCTTTCACTCTTTAGAAGACCGGATTGTTAAACAGTTTTTCCAGCGCGAATCTCAGGATTGTATCTGTCCTCCTGAACAACCGGTTTGTACCTGTAGACATAAAGCTACAGTAAATATTATAACCAAAAGGCCAATTGTGCCTAATTTGAGCGAGATTGACGCAAACCCACGGGCCCGCAGCGCAAAGCTGCGGGTCGTTGAATTAAAAGGGATATAATATTATGTCAAGTAACATCCTGATCAGTCTTCGACCTCAAAATGTGATTCGCCAAATTCCCTGGCGGGTAGATAGCAAAGCCGCCACCGGTTTTTTGCTGATTCTGGCCACCTTTAGCCTGGTCGGCTGGCTCTATTTAACCCAGGCCAGCGCCGTTACTGAGACAAGCTACCGCATTGACGAGCTGCGGCTAGAGTTAGACCAACTCAAAAATGAAAATGCCGCTTTGACCCTGGAAATTGCCCAGCTCTCGGCCCTCTCACGGATTGAAACACGGGCGCGCGAGTTGGGGCTTCAGCCAACCACCAATGTGCGTTATTTGGCGGTGGCCGATTACCCGGCCCCAACTGGGCCAGACAAGCCGGTACTGGGCGTGCTAACCCAACCGGCCGGTCAGCCCAAAGGGGCCGAATTTGATGTAGCCACCTGGTGGACTGATACCCTGGATGAGGTAGCCGCCTGGGTTGAAGGCGGTGAATGAGCGAAGCAGCACAGCCATGATGAAAACCTCGGACCGGGCTAATTATCGCATCTATACCGTTTTGGCGGTGATGTCGGCGGCGGGCTTGCTGTTGGTAGGGCAATTGATTCGCTGGCAGGTGATCGAGCATCCCCGCTTTGTAGCCCTGGCCGAAGCCGAACACCAAGATGAATTGGTTATCCCGCCCCGGCGCGGTGAAATTCGAGACAGAGATGGTCATTTACTGGCGGCCGATGTGATTCAATATGATATCTCAGCCAGCCCTAAAATTATCAGCGACCCTTATGCCACCGCCGACCGGCTGTATCGCCTGTTAGATGTGCCGCGCGACCAGCTTTTAAAAACTCTGGCCAGCGGCAGCGCCTGGACTCCCATTGCTAAAGGGACTACCCAGGCGGTCGGCGAAACCATTTTAAGTTGGGATATTGTCGGGCTGCAGGCAGAACCCCGTTCTAAGCGCGTTTACCCCGAAGGGGATATGGGGGCCCACTTTTTGGGCTTTGTCAACAGCAATGGCAACGGCTTCTACGGGGTTGAAGGCTATTATGACAATATTTTGCACGGCAAAGCCGGCCTGCAAACCGGCGAGCGCAGCCCCTTTGGCGAAATTATCCCGCTAGGAGCCACTCATTACGTGCCGCCGGTCAGCGGCGCTACCCTTTATCTGACCATTGACCGGGGCGTGCAGCACATGATTGAGCGTGAACTCCGGGCGGCGGTGCAGCAGTACGGCGCTCAAAATGGCTCGGTAGTGGTGATGAACCCCAAAACAGGCGCCATTTTGGGCATGGCCAGCTACCCGGCCTATGATCCCAATAATTACAATGCCAGTGATGAAAATCTTTTTTTTGACCCGGTGGTCAGCCAGCAGTATGAGCCGGGTTCGGTGTTCAAAATCATCACCATGGCGGCCGGCCTGGACGCGGTGGCGGTTGGCCCAATGGGGACAATTTACGACGGCGGCTCTATCGAGGTAGGGGGCCGGGTGATTTACAACTGGGACCGTCAGGCCCACGATACGGTTGACATGACCGATGTTCTGGCCAAGAGTTTAAACGTAGGCATTGCCCAGGTAGCGGTGGCCCTGGGCAAAGACCGTTTCTATACCTATCTCAAACGATTTGGTTTTGGCCGCCTGACCGGGGTTGATTTAAGCAGCGAAGGCCCCGGCACGATGAAAACGCCGGAAAACGCCGATTGGCACGAGAGTGATTTGGGCACAAACTCTTTTGGGCAGGGCATCGCCGTAACGCCGCTGCAAATTGCCACGGCGGTGGGCGCGGTAGCCAATGACGGCCTGCTGATGAAGCCCTATATTATGCAAAAAATTGTGGACAGTGAGCGTGAGGTTGAGATTAAACCGGTGGTGGTGCGGCGAGCAGTTTCTCAAGAAACGGCCCATACTTTAACCAACATGCTGGTTGAGGCGCTGGAGCGGGCAAACTCCGAAGCCATGCTGCCCGGATATCGCGTAGCCGGCAAAACCGGCACCGCGGAAATTCCGGTACCCGGCGGCTACCATCCTACCCTTACCCTGGCTTCGTTTGCCGGATATTTGCCGGCCGATGATCCTCAGGTGTTGGTTTTGGTGATTATTGACCGTCCGACCACTTCTCGCTGGGGCAATACCACCGCCGCGCCTACCTTTAAACGCATCGCCGAACAACTGGTGGTTTTGCTCAGTATTCCGCCGGATGAAGTTCGGACCCAGTTGGCGAGTACTAATTAATTGGTAAATGGTAATTGGTTGTTAGTAATTACCAATAACTGTCCTTTTTGGCACCCTAACCGTGACCCATTTAACCCTGGCCGATGTAATTGAAGCCCTTACCGGCAGCCGCGTTACCGCACGGCAGCAAATTACCAGCGTGGTGATTGACTCGCGGCAGGCAGCCCCCGGCTCATTGTTTGTGGCGCTGCCCGGCCAAAGGCAAGATGGGCACCAATTTGTGGGGCAGGCCCTGCAGCGCGGCGCTGTGGCCGCCCTGGTGCATCAGCCGGTGCAGACCGACACGCCGGTACCGGTCATCCAGGCGGGCAAGGGTGAGGCGCCGGCGCTGCCGGTGGGCGCACCGCCGTTGTGTCTCCAGGTTCAAGACAGCCTGGCCGGCTTGCAGCAGTTAGCTAAATTCTGGCGCGGCAAATTTAAGGTGCGCGTCATCGGCATTACGGGCAGTGTGGGTAAAAGCACCACCAAAGAACTGGTGGCGGCAGTTTTGTCAACCCGGTTCAAGGTGTTAAAAAGCGAAGGCAACTTTAACAACGAAATCGGCCTGCCCTTAACCCTGCTAAACCTGAATCCTGCCTATGAGCGGGTGGTGCTAGAAATGGGCATGTACGCCCTGGGTGAAATTGCCTTGTTGTGCGAGCTGGCCCAACCGCAGGTGGGTCTGGTCACTAATGTAGGCCCAACCCACCTGGAGCGGCTGGGCACCATCGAGCGGATTGCCCAGGCCAAGTCGGAGTTGGTCCAGGCTTTGCCGCCTGCTGTGGAGGGCGGGTTGGCCTTGCTTAACTATGACGACCCGCTGGTGCTGCCAATGGCCCAAAAAACCCAGGCCCGGGTGTTAACCTACGGTTTATCGCCCAAAGCAGACCTGTGGGCCAGCCAGGTTGAAAGCGCGGGTTTAGAAGGCATTCGTTTTGCCCTCCATTACCAGGGCGATACCATCCACGCCCGGATACCCTTGCTGGGCCGGCACAGTGTTCACACCGCCCTGAGAGCGGCTTTGGTGGGCCTGGTCGAAGGGCTGGGGTGGCAAGAAATTGTGAGCGGCCTGCAAGTTTTACCCGGCGCTGCCCAATTGCGTTTGGTGGCCGCGCCGGGGCCAAACAACTCGATTATTTTGGATGACACCTACAATGCCAGCCCGGCTTCAACCATTGCCGCCCTGAACCTGTTGGATGACCTGAGCGGCGGCCGGAAAATTGCGGTTTTGGGCGACATGCTGGAATTGGGCAGCTATGAGGCAGAAGGCCATCGCAAGGTGGGCTGTCGAGCGGCGGATGTGGTAGATTTGTTGATTGTTATTGGGCCGCGCGCCCGCTTGATTGCGGAAGAAGCCAAAGCCTGCGGCCTGGCCGCCAGCGCGGTTTTGGAACTGGAGCATAACCGGGCAGCCATTGATTATCTGCAAAATTTTTTAGAACCGGCCGATCTGACTTTGATTAAAGGGTCTAATGCCCAGCGTTTAGATGAAATTGTGACCACTTTAACCAGTAGACCTCAAACGTTGAACATGAAACGTTGAACGTGAAACCGTAATGGCTTACTCGCTCACTCTCGGTACCATTGCATTCTTGTTGGCGGTGATTTGGGGCCGCCCTCTCATCAACTTGCTGCGGCAGTTAAAGATTGGCAAGGGGATTCGGGTGGAAGGGCCGAGCACTCATCAGGTTAAAAAGGGAACGCCCACCATGGGCGGGTTGATGATTTTGATCCCGGTTTTGGTGATTACCAGCGTGTTAAATATAGCCAACGTGTTAGGGTTTAATTTAATTGGCCGTTCTATCCTGGTCCCGATGGGGGTTATGCTGGCTTTTGGGATTCTGGGCGCGGTAGATGATTTGATGGGAGTCAAAGTGATTAGTACGGGCTTACTGGGCCGGTACAAATTCTTATGGCAAACCCTGTTTGCGCTGGTGACGGCCCTGGTGCTGCATTATGCCCTCGATCTGCGCAGTATTGCCTTCCCCGGCATTGCCCAGCGCATTGATATCGGCTGGTTGTATATTCCGGTGGCGATGTTTCTCATTGTAGGCTTCTCAAATGCGGTCAATTTGACCGACGGCCTGGATGGTTTAGCCGGCAGCATTGCTGCGGTGGCCTTTACCGCTTACGGCGTTATTGCTTTTTTGCAGGGCCAAATCTGGCTGGTGGCCTTTGCTTTTACGGTGGTAGGGGCCTTGCTGGCTTTTTTATGGTATAACGCTCACCCGGCCGAATTATTTATGGGTGATACCGGTTCTCTGTCTATTGGGGCCACCCTGGCGGTAGTAGCTTTGATGACCGGCCAATGGCTGCTTTTGCCGGTAGTAGGGTTTGTGTTTGTGGCCGAAGCGTTCTCGGTGATTTTGCAGGTGGGCTATTTTAAGCTCACCCACGGCAAGCGGCTGTTCAAAATGAGTCCGCTGCACCATCACTTTGAGCTGCTGGGCTGGTCCGAAACCCATGTCACACAGCGGTTTTGGCTGGTCGGGATTTTATCGGCCATGTTAGGGATCGCACTGGCCTTAATTTAAGAGGCGGAAGGGTAAAGGATGAAGGATGAAAATTTTTTCCATCCTCATCCTTCATCCTTTAGATTTCATCCTTATGAAGAGTTCGCTTTAGGGCGCTCGAATAATAATAACTGTAGTTAGTTGATTTGAAGGAGGATCAAGCAAACATGGAACACCCGCAAGTGCAAGCACGCACCATCGGCCGCAATGGACGATACAGTACACCCCGCGTGTACCCGGAACTGGTCAAAACTGCCTCGGCCGCCGAGCGCGAGGCAACCTACTATGCGGCCCTTAAGCTGGTGGCTCGCATTGATGAAGACTTGACCAGGGGAACCCGCCACTACCGCACCAAGGCCGGGATACTCTTGACCACCTTAGATGAAGTGGTGCGGGCCATTTTGGATGATAATTTGCTTTTGGCAGAAGAAACCAGCATCGGCGTCAAGTGGTTAACTCCCCAGGAGCTGGCCGCCTGAAAGGTTAAACGTTGAAACGTTAAACGTTGAAACGTTTAAACAGGAAATGTTTAGAGATGGCAGATATCAGCGCGCTCTCAGGGCTGCGCCTGCTGATTGTTGGGTTGGGTCGAGAAGGGTCCGCCCTGGCCAGCTATCTGGCCGGGCATGGCCTCACCGTAACTGCAACAGACGCACAACCTGCTGAAAAATTAGGTAAACTTCCTGCCGCCTTAGCCGCAGCCGGCGTCTCCCTGGTACTGGGGGAGCATCCATTAACGTTGCTTGACTCCACCGACCTTATTTTTGTGAGTCCGGGCGCGCCCTTAGAGATACCGTTTTTGCAGGCCGCCAAATCAAAAAAAATTCCTCTCAGCACCGAAAGCCGCCTTTTCTGCCATTTGTGTCCTGCGCCCATTTTAGCCATCACCGGCTCCAGTGGAAAAACCACCACCACCACCCTGCTGGGCAAAATCATGCAAGCAGCCGGCCGCCAAACCTGGGTTGGCGGCAACATTGGCCAGCCGCTCATCACAGTGGTTGACCAGATCAACCCCGGTGATGTGGTGGTGATGGAGTTAAGCAGTTTTCAACTGGAATATTTCCACGCTAAATTGAACCAGGGCGCTAACATTCCACCCGCCGTCGCTCCGCTGCTGGCAAACTGGAGCCCTCCCCTGAGCGCCATCCTCAACATCACCCCCAATCACCTGGACCGCCACCCCTCGATGAAGCATTATGTGCGGGCTAAACGGGCCATCATTGATTATCAAGGCCCCGGCGGGGTGATAGTGATGGGGCTGGATAACGATATGACCCGCACCATCGGCGGCCAATTCAAAACCAAAGTGCGTTGGTTTAGCCTGGAAGCCGATATACCTAACGGGGCCGGGCTGGAAGGCAGTGATCTGGCTCTGTTTGATCAGAACGGCAAGCCGCAAATCATCGCCCGCCGGGCCGAAATCAAACTACGCGGCCAACATAATCTGCGCAACATTTTGGCCGCCTGTCTCATGGCCAAAGAGGCCGGCGCTTCTATCGAAGCCATGCACAGTGTAGTCACCACCTTTACCGGGGTGGAGCACCGGCTGCAACTGGTGAGAGAGTTTGGCGGCGTGCGTTACTATAACGACAGCATCGCCACCAGCCCGGAGCGCCTGGTAGCCGCCCTGCACTCATTTTCTGAGCCAATTGTGCTGCTGGCCGGTGGGCGCGATAAACATTTACCCTGGGATGAGGCCGCCCGGCTCATTCTACATAAAGTGCGCCGGCTTATCCTTTTTGGCGAAGCCACCGAGCTAATCGCCGCAGCCATTGACAAGGCCTACCCGGAAGTGCCCAAACCAGCCACCGGCTTCGCCATTCACCGCAGCGCCAATTTGGTTGAGGCAGTCTCGCTGGCGGCGCAGTTAGCCAAACCGGGCGAGGTGGTGTTGCTCTCGCCCGGCTGTACCAGTTACGACGCTTACCGCAACTACACCGAACGGGGTGAGCACTTTAAAACCCTGGTCATGGGATTGTGAGTTAGATAGCATGTCTCAATCTAACGCCGAAGAACTGCACAAATACGATTACCTGCTCATGATCACCATCGCGGCCCTGCTGATTGTGGGCTTGATGATGATTTACAGCGCCACCTTTGCCCTGGGGTATCAATTATACAATGAGCCTACCTACTACTTTACACGCCAACTTTTGTGGACAGGGGTGGGCCTGTTAGCCATGCTGGCCATGGCCCGGATTGAATACCACACCTGGCGGCGCTTCTCCATCCCCCTGATGACCTTTACCGTCCTGACCCTGGGGGTGGTGCTCATCATCGGTGAGGTGCGCTTTGGGGGGCAGCGCTGGCTTTTTAACGGCTCCATTCAACCGTCGGAGTTTAGCAAATTAGCCATCATCATCTATATTGCCGATTGGCTGTCATCCAAAGGAGAGCAGATTCGCCGGGTGAGCTATGGCTTGATCCCCTTTGCCATTTTGCTAGGGTTTATTACCGGCTTGATTGTGCTGCAACAAAGCCTGAGCACGGCCATTTTAATTGCTGCTACCGCCCTGGCCAGGTTCTTTATTGCCGGCGGCAATTTGTGGCAGATTATCGTCAGCGGGATTTTGGGCGGCGGCACCATCATTTTCTTGACCACCCAATCGGCCTACCGGCTGGCCCGGGTGGCCGCCTTTCTTGACCCGCTCAACGCCGACCCCCTGGACCAGGGCTACCAGATCAGGCAAATCCTCATCGCCCTGGGGTCGGGCGGCATTACCGGCTTGGGGCTGGGGGCCAGCCGTCAAAAATTTGGTTATATTCCGGCCTCCCACACCGACGGCATCTTTGCCATTTTGGGTGAAGAGTTGGGGCTGATTGGGTCGCTGGCCGTGGTTGGTTTGTTTGCGTTTCTGGCCTATCGCGGTTTTCGGGTGGCCATGGCCGCCCCAGACTCCTTTGGGGCCATTTTGGCTTCGGGGATTACTTGCAGCCTGGTTTTCCAGGCCCTGGTCAATATCGGCGTGGTTACGGCCAGTATGCCTTTTACCGGGGTCACGCTCCCCTTCATCAGCTTTGGGGGGTCATCTTTGGTAGTGACCATGGCCAGCGCGGGGCTGCTGCTGGCGATCTCACGCCGAACCCTGCCCGAAGACCCACGCGAAAAAGAGGAACGTCGTGAGGCTGATCATCTCCGGCGGCGGAACCGGGGGGCACGTTTACCCGGCCCTGGCCGTCGTACCAAAACTAAAGCATTTCTGCGCTGACCTTAACCTTTTGTGGGTAGGCAGCCGGGGCGGCATGGAACAAGCCCTGGTGGAGCGCGCCGGTTTAACATTTGAGTCAATTGCAGCCGGGGGGCTGCGCGGTAAAAATCCGCTGGCCCTTATGAGCGGTTTGTGGAAATTAAGCCAGGGCTACAGGCAGAGCCGCCAAATCATGCGGCAATTCCGGCCAGAGGTGGTGTTTGTGACCGGCGGCTATGTGTGTGTGCCGGTCACGCTGGCAGCGTGGCGGGCCGGAGCGCCGGTCATCATCTACCTGCCGGATATTGAGCCGGGGTTGGCCATCAAATTTTTGGCCCGTTTTGCCCGCCGGGTGGCCGTAACCGCCCCGGAAGCGCAAAAGTTTTTCAAGCCCGGCCTGACCGTTGTCACCGGCTACCCGGTGCGCGACGAATTTTTCCAAAAGACCTTTGAGATTTCAGAAACCTCAAAGGTTTTACCGGCCGCCCACCAGCGGTTGGGTTTAACAGACGAGCTGCCGGTGTTGATGGTTTTTGGCGGCAGCCGTGGGGCGCACAGCCTCAACCTGGCTGTAACCCAAAATTTGCAAGCCTGGCTGCCTGTGTGCCAGATCATCCATGTGACCGGGACTCTGGATGAAGCCTGGGTGCAGGCCAGGCGCACCGAATTGCCGCCGGAGTTACAGGCCAATTATCACGTTTGGGCCTACCTGCATGAGGAGATGGTGGCGGCTCTGTTAGCCGCCAACCTGGTCATCTCCAGGGCCGGGGCCAGCGTGCTGGGCGAGTTTCCGGCGGCGGGCTTACCGGCAATTTTAGCGCCCTATCCCTACGCCGGAGCGCACCAGCGGCTCAACGCCAATTATCTGGCCCAACATGGGGCGGCCATCATTATTGATGACGCTGATTTAGATAAACGTTTGAAAGATGCCGTGATTGACTTATTGACTCACCGGGAAAAATTGTCGGCGATGCGCCAGGCCTGCCAAAAGCTGGCTCAACCGGAGGCCGCCCTGCGCCTGGCGGCGGCAATTGTGGAGGTAAAAACCTATGGCTCAACTTAATTGGACGGTCATTACCTATTTCGTCGTGGCTATTTTTGCCTTAAATGGCTATTTTAGAGGCTGGTGGAAAGAGGCAGTCACCACCGTATTTTTGGCGATACTGGTCTTTTTGCTGAGTCTGCCGGGCGTGGCCGAGCTTTTTATCAGCACCATCAATAGTGTGCTGCAAACTATCTGGAGCGCTTTGCCCGCCAGTCTCCAAACTTTGCTCAATGACACGCTTCACCTGGGCTTAGGCGTCAACACTACCAGCGCGGGCCTTCAATTAAACCCCGGCGATCCTAACACCTGGTTCCTGGTGATGATGGTATTCCTGATTATCGCTATTTTGCTGGGCCGCATCGGCTTGACCAGAGATTTGACCAAGCCGGGCCTTTATTATTACCCCACCCTGGCCGGTAGTATTTTGGGAGCGGCCATTGGCATGTTAAACGGTTATCTGATCTCCAATTTGGTCAGAGAATATTTGGATGGCCGGAATTTACCGGGCGGCACCACCCTGGCCAGTACCGGGCAAATTACTTTTGCCGGCGGCGGCAGCGCCGCCACGGCCGCCACTTCGGTAGGCATCCAGGCCACCGATCTGCCCAGTTTTACCATTTTAGATAGCTTTTTACCCTGGGTCATTATAGGGATGGGCCTGTTGATTTTATTTGCCGTCTTCACTTCTCGCTTTAACCGCGATGGCCTTAATCTAAAACGTAAAAAAGAAGCGCCCTACGGCTACAAACATCAAGAGGTTATCCCAAAACCACCGGCAAAATGATAGGTTCTCTTGCGCCCCGGCGCACCCAAATAAAGATACAAGTCCTATGCCTAAAGTTCATCTAATCGGCATTGGCGGGGCAGGATTATCCGGCATCGCCACCATTCTTTTACAGCAAGGCTATACCATTACAGGATCAGACATGCAAGCAACCGCCACTACTCAACGCTTAACCCAACTCGGCGCTCAGGTTTTTATCGGCCACCGGGCCGAGAATCTCAGCGACACCCTGGACGCGGTGATTCTATCATCCGCCGTGCCGGCCAACAACCCAGAATTGTCCGAAGCCCGCCGCCGTGGCCTGCGCGTGGTCAAACGGGCCGAATGGCTGGGCCATATGATGGAGAACCGGGTCGGTATTGCCATTGCGGGAACGCACGGCAAAACCACCACCACCGCCATGACCGCTTACCTGCTGCAGCAGGCCGAGCACCACCCCACTTTTTTGGTGGGCGGTTTTGTGCCCCAACTCAACACCAGCGCCGCCGCCGGCCAGGGGGATGCTTTTGTGATTGAGGCCGACGAGTACGATTACACCTTTCTGGGCCTGCATCCGGAAATTGCAGTTATTACCATTGTGGAGTGGGATCATCCCGACATCTTCCCCTCCCCGGCCGAACTCAAACGCGCCTTTGAGTCCTTTGTCAGCCTGGTACCGCCACATGGCCTGGTCATCGGCTGCGGGGATGATCCGGGCGTCCGGGAGGTAATCCGGGCAACCCAGGCCCCCACCACTACCTACGGTTTGCAGCCCGGCAACGATTGGCAGGCGGTTGAGATGCAGCCCAATCAGCGCGGCGGTTATGACTTTAAGGTGGTGCGCCATGTGGGGCAGGATGGCATCTTGCCCTACGCTGCCGTGTCGCTGGCGGTGCCGGGGCTACACAATGTTTGCAACGCCCTGGCCGCCTTAATTGTAGCCAATCAGCGCGGGATTGACTTAACCCAGGCCGCCGAGATTTTGAGCCGGTTTACCGGGGTGGGCCGCCGTTTTGAGCTAAAAGGCGAAGTCAACGGGATTACCGTTATTGACGACTACGCCCACCACCCCACCGAGATCAAAGCTACCCTGGCCGCTGCTCGCACCCGCTTTCCGGGCCGGCCTATCTGGGCCGTCTTCCAGCCTCATACCTTCAGCCGCACCCAGGCTTTGCTCGATGATTTTGCCGGCGCCTTCAGCCAGGCTGATCATGCCATCATCGTTGACATTTTTGCCTCCCGCGACG
>CAZDMM010000121.1:0-13469 GCA_964505845.1 uncultured Caldilineaceae bacterium | reverse complement strand
AACGGTGCGGAGGATAAAGGGTTTGGTCCCACCTGGCACCACCAACCATTCTCCGGTGGTGATGACCGGGTTATCGGGGTTTAGCTTATTGAGGGGATAGTTAAGAATAGCCGACACGTCTACCTTAAAGGTGGAGGCGATGCTGTCCAGCGTGTCGCCCTGGCCCACCTGATGGTATATCCCATTGATGGGCAAAATTTTCAACTCCTGGCCAATGCTTAAAATATCGGGCGCTTTTTCCAGGTCGGGGTTAGACCAAATGATGGTTTCGGGGTCCAAGCCAAATTTGGCCGCGATGCCGTAAATGGTATCGCCGCTTTCAACTTTATAAGTAGATATTTCTTCACGCGCTCGCGCCGGAATGATGGTGCGAGGGACGGCGGCGGGGATCAGGATGTCATTCTGCAGGTCGGTCAATTGGATGGGCAGAGTTAACGGAGCAACGGTTTCTTCCTGGTTGGCGGCAGCCGGAGGCGCTGCCGGAGCTGGCTGGCTGGGCCGCAAGGCTCTAATGCTGCCCCAGGTAAGCCGCAGATTGCTCAAACTAATGGCCAGCACGGCCAGCAAAATCACAATGATGTGGCCGGAGGAGCGGCTAAAAAAAGCTTCATAGCGGGTTAGTGTGCTGAACCCGGCCTGAGTCTGCTTGACCAGGCGGGTCAGGGTTAAATTGGGGGAGGAAATTGAGCCGGTCAAATTCTGAGTTTCTTGATAGGCGGAAACGGGGGGGACTGCACCACTTTGAGAATATTTTTTACTAAGCGGTTGCTGCATGTAAATTTGGGTGAATAGATTTGTTCGCCAAAAGGCTTAGGCATAAACACGTAGCATACCGGCCTCTCCAGGCCAAGAGGTCAGCATGATAGCTGACCTGTAGGGATAAGTCAAATATGGGAGAAGGCAGATGGGGGGTGGTAAATAATTGGAGATTGGAGATTCTTTAATCTCCAATCTCCAATCTCTCACCCCTTGACGAGAGGATCAATAAATATCTCTGTTCAGGGTAGCCAAAAACTCGGTATTATTCTCGGTTTTGGGCAGGCGTTCCAGGATCATTTCGGTTGCTTCGGGGCCGCCGCCTACGGCGGTAATCATACGGCGCAGGGTCCAAACTTTGGTCAGGTCTTCGGGGGGCAGGAGCAAATCTTCACGGCGGGTGCTGGAACGCTCAATATCTATGGCCGGGAAGAAGCGCCGCTCGGCCAGTTTGCGGCTGAGGTGCATTTCCATGTTGCCGGTGCCTTTGAATTCTTCGTAAATCACGTCGTCCATGCGGCTACCGGTATCTACCAGGCAGGTAGCGATGATGGTCAGGCTGCCGCCCTCTTCCAGGTTGCGGGCGGCGCCAAAGAAGCGTTTGGGCGGATAAAGGGCGGCCGGGTCAATACCGCCGGAGAGGGTGCGGCCGCTGGGCGGCACCACCAGGTTGTAGGCTCTGGCCAGGCGGGTCAACGAGTCCATGAGAATGACGACATCGCGCCCCCCTTCTACCAGGCGTTTGGCCTTGGCCAGGGCCATTTCGGCCACGCGGGTCTGGTCGGCTTCGGGATCATCAAAGGTAGCGGCCATCACCTCGGCATCCACCGAGCGGTCCATATCGGTGACTTCTTCCGGCCGCTCACCGATCAGCACGACCATCATGTGGACATCGTTATAGTTGGCGCTGATGCCATTGGCAATCTGCTTGAGAATAGTTGTTTTACCGGCTTTGGGCGGCGAAACAATCAGGCCGCGCTGGCCCCGGCCAATAGGGGCCAGGATATCTAGCAGGCGGGTAGATAAGACATCTCTTTGGGTTTCAAGTTTGAAGCGTTTGTTGGGAAAGATGGGGGTTAGCCGCTCAAAGTTGGGGCGCTGCTTGGCTACTTCTGGGTCAAGGCCGTTGACGGCTTCAACCCGCAGCAGGCCAAAATATTTTTCGGTATCCTTGGGGGGCCGAACCTGGCCGATCACCATATCACCGGTGCGCAGACCAAAGCGCCGGATTTGGCTTTGGGAAACGTAGATGTCATCTGGGCCGGGCAGCAGGTCTACCGAGCGTAAAAAACCGATGCCATCCTGCACAATTTCAAGCACCCCGCCGCCAAAAATAAAGCCCTGGGCTTCGGCGTTGGCTTTGAGCAGCCGCAGGATAAGGTCATCTTTTTTGAGCCGGCTGTAGCCAGAAATTTCTGACTCGCGGGCTATCCCTCTCAATTCTTCGAGGGTTTTGGCTTCGAGTTGAGCCATGTTCATAAGGTATGCTCCTGAAGTGAAGGTAAAACTAAATGGGGTTTATTTTTAGTGAAAGATAAAAATTTTTATGGTAAATTACGATGGATTAGAATCGTGTCGGTTGGCTGGAGGCTGGATTAAGACTGTCGTTTTGAACCTAATAGTGCCAAAAGGTCAAGCCTGGTCTGATAGGGTTGGGTTATAACAGATACTATCAGGAACTTATGCTATAAAATTATTCTTTTATGCGCAAAAATTGGATTTTAACGTTTTGCCTTGAGGGGACGATGTCTAAACGACGCTAATAAGCGCGGAGTTCAACAGATGCGCCAGAATTTAGCCGTAATAATTATAGCATTGCTAACAAATATCGTCAATTTTTACAACTAAAGGAATGAGCTTATCAAAAAGCCCTAAGGGTTTTAAAAACCCTTAGGGCCTTTACACAATCAATGTCGTTGCTGTTTAAAGTTTGCTGGCCATGAGTTGAGCCAAATCGGCCGTCCGATTGGAGTAGCCCCACTCATTATCATACCAGGTTACCACTTTGACCAGGTTGCCGCCCAAAACCTGGCACAGCGAAGCATCAATGGAGCTGGAAGCGGGATTGCCTTTGTAATCAATCGAGACCAGCGGCTCTTCTACATAATCCATCACCTGCTTCATCGGCCCTTCAGCGGCAGCTTTGAGGGCGGCGCGCAGTTCTTCGGTGGTGGTATTTTTCTCTACCAGAGCGGTAAAATCTACCAGCGAGACGGTGCTGGTAGGAACGCGCAAGGCGTAGCCATCAAATTTGCCTTTGAGATCGGGGATAGCCAGGGCCACCGCTTTGGCTGCACCGGTGGTGGTAGGGATGATGCTCATGGCGGCGGCGCGAGCGCGGCGCAGGTCGCTGTGGGGCAAGTCTAAAATGCGCTGGTCATTGGTATAGGCATGAATGGTGGTCATCAAGCCCTTCAGGATGTTAAAATTATCGTGAACCACTTTTGCGGCCGGGGCCAGGCAGTTGGTAGTACAAGACGCATTGGAGACAATGTTGTGTTTGGCCGGGTCATACATATTCTCATTGACGCCGAGCACGATGGTCAGGTCTTCGCCTTTGGCCGGGGCGCTGATAATAACTTTTTTGGCTCCAGCTTTAAGGTGAGCCGCCGCTTTGGAGGCATCGGTGAAAAAGCCGGTGCTTTCAATCACAATATCTACCCCCAGGCTGCCCCAGGGCAGGTTAGCCGGATCACGCTCGGCCAGCACCTTAAGGAGTTTGCCATCAACATTGATGCCTCCTTCGACGACCTTAACCTGGCCATTAAACTTGCCATAGTTTGAGTCATATTTAAGTAGGTGAGCCATGGTGGGGATATCCCCAATATCATTGACAGCCACCACATCGAGGCTGTCGCTATAGTTGTCGCGGATTGCCTTAAATACCTGCCGGCCAATCCGCCCAAAACCATTAATTCCAACTTTTGTTGCCATGATAAGGTTCCTCCAAATCTTGAATTAAGTTGATTTACATCGTTGCATGTAGCAAGTCGCAAAGCCTCAAAATACTAAACTTATCCGGCGACAATTACTTAAACAGTGATTGTCACCTGCTATCTGCGACCCTGCGACTTGCTACCTGATTTTTTTGTACCACTCCATCAACTGCTGCGCCAACTTCACCGAGTCGTGCCGCCAGGGATATTGCTCATCAACCACATCCGCCTGGATAACCTGGTAGCTCTGGTCTCCGGGCGGGGTAGGGTGTATGGGTTGCAGCTTCATCGAGGCCGGGATAGGGTGGGTCAAATTGCTGTTGGCTAAAACATAATTGAAGAGATGATAACTGTTGGGCAGCGTTTGTGAAAGATCGTTACTGATTCTGGCCGGATCGTCATCGGGGTAAGGGAATTGGTCGGTTTGGGTGTGGGTTTCTATGGCTTGCACATGCGCGTCAAGCGAGTAACCGTCAGTTTCTCCCGGTTGAGTAGCCACATTGCAAATATAAATTTTGGGCGCAGTGCTGGCCCTAATGGCCGACACAATTTCGGCGACCAGCAAATTGGGTATGACGCTGGTGTAGAGGCTGCCTGGCCCGGCCACAATCAGATCGGCGCTAAGGATGGCCTGCAAAGCGGGCGGAAAGGGCGGCGGCGTGTCTGGCTGCAGGTAGACCCGCTCGATGGGCAGTTTAGCTGCCGGGATAACGCTTTCACCCTCAATCTTACGTGTATGAGAACCCTCTTTCACTTCGGCCATGAGGGTAACATTTTCTAACGTGCTGGGCAAGATGGTGCCCCGGATGTTTAGCACCCGGCCGCTTTCGTACAACGCTTTTTCAAAATTGCCGGTGACTCCGGCCATCGCCGTTATAAAAAGATTCCCAAAACTGTGCCCTTCGAGTCCCTGGCCGCTGCGGAAACGATATTGAAACAGTTGGGTAATCAGGGCTTCATCATCGGCTAAAGCGGCGATGCAGCTTCGAAAGTCACCGGGGGGCAGCACGCCTAACTCTCGGCGGAGTTTGCCGGACGAGCCGCCATCATCGGCTACGGTGACAATCGCTACAATGTTATCGGTGTGATGTTTGAGGCCGCGCAGCAGAACACTTAACCCGGTGCCCCCACCAATGGCCACCACTTTGGGGCCTTGTTGGTGCTGCCGTTGCTGAGGCTGAAAGACTGGTTCTGTCACATTTTAGTTTCTCTACTCTAAACCAAGTATACCTGATAAAAGAGCCTGGCTTTAGTGATAAATGTCATTTTCCCGGCGGACGAATGACACCTAGTTTATATCAGGTGACAGTCGCTTAAAAAGTGACTGTCACCTTTCTCAACCCCTTATAAAGCTTCCTTTAATTCCCAATCGAGCCAGTTGCCGTATTCCTGCTGGGCCGGCGCAAAAAATTGGGCAAACATGGCCCGGTCGCCGTCCAGGGCTTGGGCAAACTCGCGCAGCCGCTGCCGGCGCTCTTCTGGCGAGGCCATAAATTGGATGACCTCCTGGCGCTCCTTGAGCCACTTTTTAACCAATAATCCATAGCGATACATCTTAATGTACTGGTCGGCGGAGATATCCCAACTGGCGTTAACGGCCATGGCCCGAGCCACCAGCTCCAGGTGTTCGGGGTATTGATAGCGCATGGTATCAATGGCAGATTTAATTTGCCAGAACAGGGCGTTGACTTCGCCCCACCAATCGCTAATATCCAGCCACTCGTACAGGTAGGCGCAGTGGCGCGCTTTGGCCAGTCCGCCGGTTAACCGGCCAATCACCACCGTGCCCAACAGCGAGGCTTCGTAATCCACCAAACCACACGGCTCAAAGCGCGAAGGAATCAGGGTAAAGTCGCTGCCGGCCAGCATAAGCTTGGAGAGGGCGATGTTGAAGGTGTTGTTAAAATAAACCCGGCCGGGATAGCGATGGGCCAGATCAAAAAAGCGGCCCTCATAGGTTTTGCTGTAACCATCCCAGGTAAGCGGCGAGGCCAGAATAGTAAATTTAACCTGATTATCATAGCCGAGCACGCGCTCAATCACATCGGCCACCAGGCCCAGGTTCTTTTGCTCCACCAGCCGCCCAATGGCGGAGATGATGATGGGATAGCCATAAGGCTCATGCCCAAAGGCTTCCAGGTACAGCAGGCGGCGCAGCTCCTGTTTCACCTCCAGGTGGTGGGCGTCAAAGGTGTGGTCACGGGCCAGCATCTCGGCCTGGACGGTAGGGTTGGTAAACAGCGGCGCGTGGGGGCCGCGTTTTTCTTGCAGGGCGCGCAGGACTTCAGCTTTGAGTTCCGGCAGATTTTCCGGGCGGTTGCGGTCGCTCATGCCATTGGTAATGCCGGCAATGGGCAGCTTTTCAAACAGATCAAGGTGGTTGTTGGGGTGAAAAACCCGCCCCACCGGGCCGCCTTTTTGGGCTTCGGCCCTGGCGATGATGGCCGCATGCGTCTCTTTCAATTCGGCGGCGTAGCCCCAGGCGCCATCCAGGTCGCCGCTGACGGTGGTGATCCTGCCGCCGCTTTCATGCACTTTGAGCATGCAGGCTTTCATCAGGTTCAGGTTGTCAAAATAATCAAAATATTTGTGGAACAGCTTTTCACCGGGCAGGTTGAGCCGGTCCAGGGAGCTGTAACCGCCGTCAACCAGGGGGATAATACCCTGGTGGGTGGCATTGTGAATGGTAAAGTGAACCGCTCTCTCTTGCAGATAATTATCGCCCAGGTAAAAGGGAACCAGTCCGACGTGGTAATCATGCAGGTGAACGGTGTCAAAATTCCCTTGCCTGATATAGCCGGCCATAGCCTGGCCCACCGCCGCGTACAGTTGAACCGCCATCTGCGGGTCATCGGGATAAATGGCGTTGACGTTGGTCCAGCTCAACTGCCACTCATCCCAAAAGTAGACCGCCTTTATGCCGTCGGGGAAGGTGTGGGTATACACCTCAAACTCAAAGCTGTGCCCGGCAAGTGTGACCGGTACGCGCAAGTCCAATTTGGTCAGGCGACTTTTGTCGTAATGGGCATAGCAGGGCGAGAGTAGCTCAACTTCTAGCTCGATCCCCTGGCGGGCCGCCGCTTTGACCAACTCCGCCGGCAGTTCCTCTACAATCACGGCCAGCCCACCGAGCTTGGTTCCCAGGCCGGTATACACCCGGCCAATCTCCCAGGCGGCCATGGCGACTCTTAGTTTTTGACGCGCTCCAGACATGGATATCTCCAACTTTACATCCCAAAATAATCAAAAGCACCTCGTGGCGAAGCTGAGTTTCGCCACGAGGAAAATTTACATCCCAAAATAATCAAACTCGTGTTCCCGGCGCAGCCAACGCTTGAGTTGGAAAATATAGGCCGGATCTACCTGCGGGTCAAGCCGGATGCCCACCTGCTCGCCTTTGCACAGCATGCGCTCATCGGTGATCAGGTTGTGGAGTTGGTAGGTTTCTTCCCGGCCGATGCCAAACTCATGGATGGGAATATAAAGGGTTGACTCGTGGGCGCTGTAGGGGTCAAGGTTGACGGCCACCAGGATGATGTTTTGCTTATCCTCCGTAGCTTTGCCGTAAAAGAGCATGTTGTCGTTGTCGGCCTGGTAGAAGCGGAGGTTGGTATACTGCTGCAAGGCCGGGTTATCGCGCCGAATCTGGTTGACTTTGGTGATCAAATATTTGATGTTGCCAGGGCGATCCCAATCCCATACCTTAAATTCATACTTTTCAGAGTTGAGATACTCTTCTTTGCCGGGCACAGCCGCATTTTCACACAGTTCAAAGCCGTTGTAGATGCCGTACACAGACGAGAGCGTGGCCGCCAGCACAAAGCGCATCTTAAAAGCCGGCCGGCCGCCCTCTTGCAAAATTTGGGGCAGGATATCGGGCGTATTGGGGAAGAGGTTGCCCCGATAATACTCTTTCATATCCGATTGGGTCAGCTCGGTAAAGTAGTCAATAATCTCCTGTTTGAAGTTGCGCCAGGTAAAGTAGGTGTAAGATTGGGTGTAGCCAATTTTGGCCAGTATTTTCATCAAGGGCGGCCGGGTAAAGGCTTCGGCCAAAAAGATAACGTCGGGATACTGCTGCTGCAGCTCGGTGATGACCCACTCCCAGAAGGGCACCGGCTTGGTGTGGGGGTTGTCTACCCGGAAGATGCGCACGCCTCGCTCAATCCAAAAGAGCAGCACGGCCTTCATCTCCACCCACAATTCCTTCCAATGGTCGTCCGGCGCGTAAAAGTTGAGGGGATAGATGTCTTCATACTTTTTAGGTGGATTCTCGGCATATTTGATGGTGCCATCGGGCCGCTTAAAGAACCACTCCGGGTGCTCTTTGACGTAAGGATGATCGGGCGAGCAGTTGATGGCAAAATCCAGGGCAATTTCCATGTCCATCGCCCGGCAAGCCCGCTCAAAATCGGCAAAATCCTCCAGTGTGCCCAGCCCCGGCTCCACGGTGGTGTGACCGCCCTCGTGGCTGCCAATGGCATAGGGCGAGCCGGGGTCGCCGGGGCCGGCGGTCAGGCTGTTGTTGGGGCCTTTGCGCTTGGTAACCCCAATCGGGTGGATGGGCGGCAGGTAGACCACGTCAAAACCCATCGCCTTGATTTCGGGCAGCCTGGCCTTGCAATCGGCAAAGGTGGCGCTCTGGCCGGGGATGGTACCCTGCGAGCGGGCAAACATCTCGTACCAGGCGGCGTACCTGGCCCGCACCCGGTCCACCGTTACCTCCAGGTAAGGTTCGTACACCCCGGCGTCGCTGCGGTCAGAATTTTGTTTCATGAAGCGGATCAACTGCCCTTCGGAAAAAATCCGCATCTTTTCGCCGGGGTTCTCTGCCGAGTTGAGGCTGCTCAACATATATTCCAAAATTTCGGGCTGCCCCAGGCGGCGCGAGGCGGCCAGGAGCAGATTCAGCCCCTCCAGCAGTTCGCTGCTGATCTCCTGGCCGGCCTCAAATTTTTTGGCGGTATCGCGCAGCCAGGATTGGTATACGTCGGTGTAGGCTTCGATGGTGTAGAGATAACGGGTGTTCCGTTCCAACACAAAACTGCCCTGCCACAAATCCAGCCCAGGATTGACAGATTCCATTTCTACTTCCTGCCAACTGTCCGGGCCATACTTTTCACGGTATTTGAGCAGCACAATGATGACGTCGTGCCCGTCTCTAAAAACGGTGGCCGTCACGGTGAGGCTGTCGCCCACTTCTCTTTTGATGGGATATTTGCCGCCGTCCACCACCGGCTGAACGTTTTCGATCACAAAAGGGCTGGGTTTATGGGTTAGCATAGGATAAGACCTCAAACTGAATACTTGTATGTTTAACGACTAATTCGGTGATAGTATTGGAGGGGTGGAAGGCTGGAAGATTGGACATTGTTTCGGTATCCAGTCTCCAGCCTTCCAATCTTCCAGGCTTTGCTATTCCGGTTTTGAAAATCAAAACTTATCACATAAGACTCTGATACAACGCCAAAGTTTCCTGGGCAATGGCCTTCCAGCTAAAAACTTCCACGGCCCGTTTGCGGCTGGCGGCGCCCATGCCGGCCCGCAGCGAGTCATCGGCCACAATTTTGTTGATGCCTTCGGCCAGGTCGCGGGCAAATTTATCCGGGTTAACGGCCTCAAAGGGGCTTTCTTGCTGCTGCTCCAGTTCTACCAGGTAGCCGGTTTCACCGGGCAGGATGATTTCTTTGATGCCGCCGACGGCGCTGCCGACCACCGGCGTGCCGCAGGCCATCGCTTCCAGGTTGATGATGCCAAATGGTTCATAAATGGAAGGGCAGCAAAAGACGGCGGCGTGGGAGTAGAGTTCAATCTTGGGCTTTTTGTCCACCCACTCCCGAATCCAGATGACGTTATCCCGCTTGGCCTGCACCTGTTTGACCTTCTCTTCCATCTCCCGCCCAATTTCGGGGGTATCGGGCTGCCCGGCGCACAGGACGACCTGCACCTGGTCATCCAAATATTGAATAGCGTTGACCAAATGAATGATGCCCTTTTGGCGCGTCACCCGGCCAAAAAAGAGCACGTAAGGCAAATCCGGGTTGACGCCGTACTGCTGCAGGCTGTCAGTGCTGCTGACGGGCTGAAATTCATCGGTATCAATGCCGTTGTAGATGACCTTGATTTTGTCCTCAGCCACGTCAAACAACTCCAGCACATCTTCTTTCATTCCCTGCGAAACGGCGATAATGGCGTCGGCCATTTCCATGGCGGTTTTTTCAATCCAGGTTGACATGTCATAACCCCGGCCCAACTGCTCCCGCTTCCAGGGGCGGTGCGGCTCCAGGGAGTGGGTGGTAATGACCAGGGGGATGCCATAGCCCAATTTAGCCAGGATGCCGCCGTAGTGGGTGTACCAGGTGTGGCAGTGGACTACCTGGGCGTCAACCGGGTCGGCATTAAAAGCGATACAATTGCTAAAGGCGGACAGGGGTGATTTGAGTTTGGGGTCGCTCTGCTCAAAGCTTTTTTTATCAAATTGATAGCCTTTGACGCTCAAGCGGCCCTCCTGGGCCAACTGATCGCCAAAGCAGCGCACATCCACCTCTATCAGTTGGGCCAACTCACGGGTCAGATACTCCACGTGAATCCCGGCCCCGCCGTAGATGTGAGGGGGGTATTCATTGGTCAGAAAAAGGGCTTTCATCAGCACCTCCTATGTGGCCAGCCTGGGGAAATGAATAAGGTTCAGTTTTGAAGAGCCAAAAAACAGGGAATTTATGGGCTATGGTTCAGCTCCCTGGAAACAAAATAGCAGAAATGTTTCCAGGCCTCTCGGCTGAACCGGCGCACGGGTGACAAGCAATTGATAACGTTGGCAACTTGAACGGAGGGTGATTGTACCACAGGTTACAATCAGCGGCAAGTTCAGTAAAAATGGCGGTAACGATGTTTTTGTGGCATATTACAATCGAACTATTCTTGACCCGTATTGTCCCCATTTTCCTCCACCTGATAACTGGCCGGCTGGCTTAGGGAGACAATTTAGAGCCAAATGCGCCCAAAATCTATAGGCCTCGCTCTCATCACCAGCTTGATTTTCTTTCAGCTTATCCCCGCTGCTAGCGCCCTGGCTCAGAGTCAAACCCAGCCGGTCAAACTGGCCGGCTTTCGCTTGATCTCGGCCACGGCAGGCTGGCTGCGGCTGGGCCAACAGCTCTACTGGAGCGGCGACGGCGGCCAGAGTTGGGCCGAAATTACCCCCACCAACCTGGGCCAAGCCACCATACAGGCGGTCTGGTTTGCCAATCCTCAATCCGGTTGGTTGGTACTGACCCAACTTGAAGCGGCGGGAGGCATCACCTACCGCCTCGCCCGGACCTCCGATGGCGGCGCTACCTGGCAGATCACCCCCCTCTCGCTCTTTGCGCCGGGCGACCCCGACGCCCTGGCCGAGGCGGTCTACCTGCAGTTTGTTGACCCGCAGACCGGCTGGCTGGTGGTCAAGCGGGCAACGAGCCGCAACTTCAGCGTAGGGAGCTTGTTCAAAACCAGCGATGGCGGCCAGAGTTGGGCGGAACTGGCGCTGCCTCTCGGCGAGCCGGTCACCTTTGTCACCCCGGAGTTGGGCTGGGTGGCCGGGGGTCCCGCCGGCGATCAACTGTATCGCACCCAGAATGGCGGCCGGAGCTGGCAGGCCCAGGCGGTGGGTTGGGCCAACCTGAAGCCGGACGAGCGAGTGCTTTACTCCCTGCCCACCTTTACCAACGCTCAAAATGGGGTCCTGCCGGTAATCGTGACCGGCAGCGCCGCCGCCCGCCTGGATTTCTACCTCACCGGCGACGGCGGTGATACCTGGGCCTTGACCCGGACTGCTTTCCTGGGGCAGGCGGTAACGGCCGGAACCGTTGTGCCGCTGGCCGTGCTGGATACCCGGCGCTGGCTCCTGATTGCGCCCCAGAGCAACCGGCTCTTGAGCCTGTCCGCCAGCCCGGCGACGGCCGATACGGTAAGTCAGAGTGAGTGGATAGCGGGCATAAGAGAGCTGGATATGGTCACTCCTAGCGTGGGCTGGGCCAGCTACGGGTCGGGCCACTGTACCACAGAGCCAGGCCCGGCGGCGCAAGAGGTGATCCGCTGCACCCAGGAGACCCGCCTGCTCCGCACGGGCGATGGCGGGCAAAGCTGGAAGCCGCTGTTGCTGCCGGAAGCGGCCTCAGCCAAGACAAGGCGAGACCGGATAATTGTCGAGTCGGTCACGGTATCGGGGGCAAAGCGGGAGGGGGGATCAATCACCGGGCAAGAGGTGGGCGCTCAAACGGCCATCTTTATGGGCCAGGGGTTTGACAAGTGCGAGATTGCCAGCCCCAGCCAGCTCCAAACCTGGCTGGCGGCCAGTCCCTACCGGGTGGTGAACCTGTATATCGGCGGTTCCAGCCGCTACTGCGCTAACGCCGCTCTCTCGGCGGCGTTGCTGGCCCAACTCAGCGGGCAGGGCTGGCAGTTTATCCCCACCTGGGTGGGCCCCCAGGCGCCCTGCACCAGTTATACCTCCCGAATCAGTTCTGACCTGAACACAGCCTACACCCAGGGCCTGGCCGAAGCCACGGCGGCCCTGGAGGTGGCCGCCAATTTGGGGCTAACGTTGGCAGACCGCTCCGGTACGGTTATTTACTACGACCTGGAGTATTACCCCTATACCAACACGGCCTGCCACAATGCCGCCAAAGCCTTTATCTCCGGCTGGACGGCTCAACTGCGGGGCAGCGGTAATTATGCCGGGGTCTACAGCACCGGCTCAATCCTGAGCGGCTTTGCCGGCATCCCCAATGTGCCCGATGTGATCTGGCCGGCGCACTGGCTAACCCCTTACGCTTACAACCCCGACGCTACCGTGTGGGACGTGTACAGCCTCTCCAATAGCCTCTGGAATAGTAACCAGCGGATCCGCCAATACAGCGGCGGCCACAACGAAACCTGGGGCGGCCTGACCCTGAACATTGACAGCGACGTCAGCGAAGGGGTTGTGGCCTCACTCCGCCGGGAGCAGGTCTACCTGCCGCTTATTTTGCTCGAAGCCGAAGCGTCACCCTCAACCGAGTAGCGCAGGCAGGCTTGATGCCACGCTTCACCCCGCCTCGGCCTCGCCCACATCCGCGGCGATTTCGCGGAGCTGCTCCAGGGCGGCTTCCAGGTCTTCGATCATTTCCAGGGCCAGGATGTCGGGGTGGGGTAGGTTGGCCGTGTCTGCCAGGCTGTCGTCGCGCAGCCAGAAGATGTCGAGGCTGACTTTGTCGCGGGCGATGAGTTCATCATAAGTGTAACAACGCCAGCGGCCAGAGGGATTGGTGTCACTCCAGGTTGGCCTGCGTTTGTGGCGCTGGCCCGGTTGGTAACATTCGACAAACTCAGCCAGGTGGGCGCGGGTGAGCGGGTTTTGCTTGAGGGTGAAATCCTGGTTTTTGCGGAAGTCGTAAATCCACAGTTCTTTGGTCCATGGTTCTTCCCGCCCCGGCTTTTTGTCGAAAAAGAGGACGTTGGCCTTGACCCCCTGGGCGTAGAAGATGCCGGTCGGCAGCCGTAATAAGGTGTGGACATCACACAATTGTAAGAGCTTGCGCCGGATTTTCTCGCCGGCCCCACCCTCGAATAGGACGTTGTCGGGCACAACAATGGCCGCGCTGCCGTCAATTTTGAGCATATTGTAAACGTGCTGGACAAAGTTGAGCTGCTTGTTGCTGGTCGTGGTCCAGAAATCGTCGCGGACGATGGTCTGGTTTTCGCGCTTGGTGTCGCCCTCGTCGGTGACGTAGGTGACGCTGCTCTTTTTGCCAAAGG
>CAZDMM010000120.1:0-13478 GCA_964505845.1 uncultured Caldilineaceae bacterium | reverse complement strand
ATTTCGCATAAATTCCATTAAACGAAATAAAGGGGGTGACCCGATAAGCCAGGTTTTTGCGTGTATTAAGTTTTTTTGGCCGCCAAACAAAAACTTTGAGTTCACGACAATAGCGGTATAATTCTGCCAGTTTGTGGCAACCGATGGTAAGGCATGCAACAAATAATATTCGTAAGATCAGGGCTTTTGATTATAATTTTATAATGATGTTGGTTTTAGTGCAGATGACCTGAAACACTATACGAAAATTTACCAGAAAGACTACCCCACCTCCATGACCGACTACAAACTTATCGTTCTTGATGTTGATGGTACTTTAATAGGGCCGGGAGCATATCCCAGCCCACGAGTAACAGAGGCTGTGGCGGCGGCTAAAGCCAAGGGCGTCAGCGTTGTCTTGGGTACGGGCCGGGCCGCCGAGGCCTGTTACCACATTCTGCGCCACCTTAAACTGGATGGCCTCCACATTTTCTCAGATGGAGCCGCTGTGGTAGAGTGGCCCAGCAACGACATCGTCTTTTTACAAGCCCTGCCGCCTCGAGCCGCCCAACGAATCATCGAACTTTCCCGTGAGCACAACCTGTTTTTAGAAATCTATGCCCACGATTTTTATTTTATTGAACGCGATGGTCAATTGGCCAGGCAGCAGCAAGAGAAGTTACAGATCACCCCCCTGGTGACAGACTTGATGAGCCTGGTAAACCGTATTAAAATGGTCAAAGCGCAGCTCCTGGCGGTAAACGCTGAAGAGAAACGGCGAGCCGACCTGATTACCCAGGAAATGACAGAGCTGTGTAAAATGTCCTGGAGCCTGGACCCCAGCAATAACATTTACTTTGGCAACGCTATCTCGCGCAACGTGTCCAAAGGAACTGCCTTGCAGGAATTGCTAGATTATCATGGGCTGCACTCAAACCAGGTTATCGCCGTGGGCGACTCGTTTAATGACCTGCCCGTTTTTGAAATTGCAGGCACCAAAGTGGCTATGGGCCATGCGCCCGCTGATTTAAAAAAGTTATCGGATTGGGTAGCCCCCAGCGTGGATGAAGATGGAGTGGCGGCAACGCTTGAAAAATTCATCTTGTAAGCGCCGCTGCCCTGCCCGCCTGGGGACTCTCTTAATTTTTTTGTAGATTTATGATTATACGAAGTTATATTGAGGAGATGTTGATCCCGTGAGCAAACCAAAAAAGCAGTACCAGCAAACCCGTTGGAGCCTCAAAGCTCTCCTGAACACCCCCACCGAGCCGGATGTTGAGCCGGTATTGGCCGAATTGCACCATATCACCGCCAGCTTAGAGGCCCTGCGTCCGGCCCTCACCCCAGAAATAAGCGGCAAAGATTTTGTGCAGGCGCTCAAATTGGTGGAAAACTTTGCCACCTTGAGTCACCGTTTGGGCGGTTATGCGCAGTTATGGTTTAGTGAAGACACTCAAAACCAGGCCGCCCTGGCCTTTTTGGGCCGGATTGAACAGCTTTTGACCGACGCTCAAAACCGTATTCTGTTTTTTAGTTTGTGGTGGAAAAGCCTGGATAACGCCGCCGCCGAGCGATTGTTGGCCTACAGCGGAGATTGGCGTTACTATTTAGAGCAGGAACGCTTATTTAAAGATCACACCCTGGCCGAGTCCGAAGAGCAGATTATCAATCTCAAAGATATTAACGGCATCAATGCCCTGGTGACGCTGTATGACATGATCACCAGCAAATTTGTCTTTGAGCTAAAAATCAATGGTGAAAAGAAAGAGCTAACCCGCGACCAGCTATCCATCTATATGCGTGACCCTGCCCCGGAGATTCGCCAGGCCGCTTATCAAGAATTGTTCCGGGTTTATGGGCAAGAAGCCCCTGTGTTAGCCCAAATTTATACCCACCGGGTGCGAGATTGGGCCACCGAAAATCTAACCCTGCGCCGCTTTGCCTCTCCCCTGGGCGTGCGCAACCTGATCAACGATGTCCCCGATGAGGTAGTTAACACCCTGCTGGATGTGTGCGTAGAGCAGACCCCGATTTTTCACCGCTATTTCAAACTCAAAGCCCAATGGTTGGGGCTGCCGGGCGGCAAGCTGCGCCGCTACGATTTATACGCGCCGCTCAAGCAGGAGTCGAGCAAAACCATTCCTTACGACGAAGCAGTCGAAATGGTGCTGGACAGTTTCCAGGAGTTTTCGCCGGCGGTGGCCCGCCAGGCCCGGCGCATCTTTGATGACGGCCACATTGACGCCGAAATTCGGCCCCGCAAGCGCGGCGGCGCTTTTTGCGCCGGAATTTTGCCGGGGGTGACGCCCTGGGTGCTGTGCAACTACACCGCTGAACCGCGCCAGGTAGCCACCCTGGCCCACGAGTTGGGCCACGCCATCCACGCCCTCCTGGCCGCCGGTCACTCGGTGCTGACCTTCCACTCGGCTTTGCCCCTGGCCGAAACGGCCTCCGTTTTCTCAGAGATGCTGCTGACCGACCGCCTGCTGGCCGCCGAAACTGACCCCGAAATTCGCCGGGATTTGCTGGCCGAAGCCATTGACGATGCTTACGCCACCGTGTTGCGCCAGGCTTACTTTGTGCTGTTTGAGCGCGACGCTCACCGCCTGGTCACCGAAGGCAAAACGTTGGATGACCTCAACCAACATTATCTGGGCCAGTTGCAGCAGCAGTTTGGCGACGTGGTGGAGGTGAGCGATGATTTCCAATTGGAATGGGTTTGCATCCCCCACATCTATCACACGCCCTTTTACTGCTATGCCTACAGTTTTGGGCAGTTGTTGGCTCTATCGCTGTACCAGCAGTACAAAGAGCAAGGCCAAAGCTTTGTGCCCAAACTCATCAAAATTTTGTCCTATGGCGGAGCGGCCAGCCCGCAGCACATTTTAAGTGAGGCCGGCATCAACATGGCCGATCCCGCTTTTTGGCGCAGCGGTTTTAAGGTGATCGAGGGGATGATTGACCAGTTAGGTTAATAAAGCGGTAACGCTCATATTGGAGTAAGGTGTGTCACACTTGGAAAGTGCGACGCACCTGTACACGCTATACCAATATGAGCGAAGCCGGTAAACAAAGTAAGGGCAGGTCTGAGACCTGCCCTTATTGATTCTGAGCATCTTTCTTTGCGGTCGGGGCTATGCGCCACCCATTTTTTAGCGCACGTCCATCTTGCTAAAGGCCCAATCCGGGCCAACCCCGGCGTTGGGGATAATCTCTTTTTGGTTAGCCCCACTGCCGCTCATCTTCCAGATACCCCAACTGCCGCTGCGAGCGCTGCGGAAGATGATGTCGCCGCTGGGGGTATAGATGGGCAGGCTGTCGGGGCCGGGCGCGTCGGTGATGCGGCGCAGGTTGGTACCGTCCACGTTGACCAGATAAATGTTCACATCTCCCCCGTCATCCCGGCTAAAGGCAATAGTTTTGCCATCGGGCGACCAGGCCGGGAAGGAGTCAGAGCCGGCATTGGTAATGTTGGTATGGCCGGAGTCATCCCGGTTAGAAATCCAGATACCGGTTTTGCCGTCTCGCCCGGAGCGATACACAATTTTCTGGCTGTTGGGCGCCCAGTCGGCCTGCTCGCCCAAAATCTCAAACTTAAACTGCTGGTTATCGGCGGTGCCCAAAAAATAAATCCGGTAATCGCTGCCGCCGGGCCTGGCGTCATAAGCCACCATGGTTCCATCGGGTGAGACGCTTGTCCAACGAGCGGTGCCCTCCTTCCAACCAAGCGGTTGGGCCAGGACCGCTACATCGGCGGTGGGCAACTGAGCCGCGTTCACTAAAACCACAATCCCGTTGCTGACCCCATCAAAGACAAATTCTCGACCGTCGGCCAGGCGCTGCCGGTCAATTCCCTGTTCACCGTAAAAGAATATAGCCTGGCCGTTGGGCATCCAGGAGGGGCCGGCGGCGCGGTTGAGTAAAAATTTTTCACCTTTGCCGTTAGTATCGGCTACAAACATATTATGCTGGCCGCCATCCCACTTGGTATAGACCAGTTGGTAAGTGCCTCCGCCTCCCCCGGAACCACCGCCGCTGCCGGCCGAGGGTGTGGGCGAAGGGGCGCGGGTGGCGGTTGGGGTCAGGGTGGGGGTAGCGGTCAGCCCGGTGGATGGTTCACCCTCGCCGCCTCGCGCCACTTCTTGCGCTTTTGGCTCAATGGTAAAGTGCCCTTGGCCAGCAAGGTATCCTCCACATAAAGCTCTAACATCCATTTGCCGGGAAACAAGGGGTCTTTGCCGGCATCAATAAAATAATCAAAGATACCGGTGGCGTCGCCGGTCCAGGATTGGGCATTGCGCAAAACTTCTTTGCCATCAAGATACCACACCCGCTCCCAGGTGTAATCTTTGGACATGCCGCTGTACTCAAAAATGGCGTGAACCTGGGTGATGCCTTCTTGAAAAGTTAGGGTAGGGCTGATGGGTTTATAATCTGAGGTAGCGCCTACGGCAAAGGTAATTTTGCCAAATTTCGGTTCACTGGTGGGGGTGGGGCTGGCGGCAGGGGTGGGGCTGGCCGGAGGTTCGGTTGGCTCAGGGGTGGCCTCGGACGTGGGCGCGGCAGCCTCAGTGGCGGCCGAGGTGGGGGTATCCACCACCGGCTCGGTAGGGGTGGGCATGGTCGCGGTAGGAGTGTTAGTAGCCAAACCGAGGACGGCCAGGTTCTCGTCTAACCCCAACTGTTCCCGGAACATAAATGCTCCCCCGGTCAGGAGGAGAGCCAGGCACAGAATCAAAGCGCAGCCAATCCCTCCCACAATCAGCCACATGTTTCGCTTGGGTTTGGCCGGAGGGGGCGGTGGAGATGCGCCCGGCATACCTGAAGTTCCGCGATTTGAGTAAATGGTTTGGTCAAAATCACTCATACAGGCCCTCAACTTTGTCTGGTGGGAAGTCAGACGCTTTTAATTGACACAGCTTAGAAAGGATTAACTTTGGGGTAAAGAATAACCCAGGGCGGCAGCCTGCTGCCTGACGAAGGATACTTAGAGCATATCATTGAGCCAGATTCGTGTCAAGTTAACCGGAAAGTTTCCATAACAAAAAAGTTTGTGGGGCATAAAGTGCATATTTTAACAAGTTTTATAGAGCAAATGGTTTAAAAAGGAACATTCTCTATCCATCTACCCAACAGAATGGGGCTGTACTGCCCTTAAATTTTCATGGCTGGACTGATCGAGCCGAGGGACTGGAGGTTTTTGGAGTCCAAAAGCTATAGCTTTTGGACTCCAAAACTTCGGAATTATTCCTGTTCGGCCACCAGGCTGATAGATTTATCCAAAATCTCAAGGGCCTCATCGGCCAGTTCTTGGGTCAACATCAGGGGGGGCATAAGGCGGATGGTGCTGACGCCGCAAGAGAGTAAGAGCAGCCCATGCTCAAAGGCGGTATGGATCACCTTTTCAACAAACTTTTTGGCCGGTTCTTTGCTTTGGCGGTCTTTGACAAACTCTATCCCAATCATCAGGCCCTTGCCGCGCACCTGGCCAATCATTGGATAGCGCTCGGCCAGGCGGTGAAGTTTGGGCAGCAGATAATCGCCCATGCGGGCGGCGTTATCCTTAAATTCAGCCTCGACCAGCTCGATGGTGGCTAAAGCGGCGGCGCAGCAAACCGGGTTGCCGCCGTAAGTATTGCCGTGGGCGCCATGCGCCCACTGCTCCATCAGCGAGGCCCGCGCCGTCACCGTGCCGATGGGCATGCCGGAAGCCAACCCTTTGGCCGTGGTGATAATATCCGGCTGGACTCCCCAATGCTCCACTGCAAACATTTTTCCGGTGCGTCCGATGCCGCTCTGCACCTCGTCGGCGATGAGCAGGATGCCGTAGCGGTCACACAGGTCACGCAGACCGGGCAAGAAGCTGTCGGGGGGCACAATGTAGCCGCCTTCACCTTGAATCGGTTCAAGCAAAATAGCGGCAACCTCGCTGGCCGGCACGTTGCTCTGAAACAACACCTTTTCAATGTAATGGAGCACGGCCTGGCCCTGGTCGGCCTCGGCAAAAATGGGCCGGTAATTGTTGGGAAAAGGCACATGGGTCACGCCGGGCATCGTGGGGAAAAAGCGGTCCTGCTGGGTGTATTTGCTGGCCGTAAAAGCCAGGGAACCCATACTGCGGCCATGAAAACCGCCCAGGAAGCCGATGAAACGCTGGCGGCCGGTGATATAGCGGGCCAGCTTCAAGGCCCCTTCGACGCTCTCGGTGCCGGAGTTGGTAAAAAAGGTCATGGCCGGCTCGGTGATGGGCGCAATCTCATCCATCTTTTCACCCAGGCGGATCTGCAGCTCATGATAATAATCCGAAGAGATATGCAGAAACTTGTCGGCGGCTTCTTTGATGGCCTGCACCACCGTAGGGTGAGCATGCCCGGTTGAGGTGACGGCAATGCCGGCGGCAAAGTCAATAAAGCGATTCCCATCCACATCCCACACCTCCACCCCCCGGCCGTAATCCATCACAAAAGGATAATCGCGGGGGTACGAGGGCGAAACCACTTTGGCGTCGCGGGCCAACAAGGCCCTGGCTTTGGGGCCGGGCAGCTCGGTGATGATACGAGGGGTAAATCCCTTTGCGGTTGATTTGTAGTTAGTTTTAGTAGTTAACATAGGGTAGACTCCTTATTTGGGTAAAAACTATTATTACACGAATGGCGTAATATCTGTGTCCCTGGTGAAAGCGCACAAAAAGCGCAACACCTTGAACGAATCACCCGATTCGTGACAGTTGCTTGAAGGGCCTAAAAATATAGATTTTTGAGAAATTGAGAACAAGAACTGAGCAGAGTTGGATTACCGCTCAGGGACTCACGGTTAGCAGCCAGGGTTTTGCCGCTGCGCCGCCGCCGGCAAAAGTGGATGGGGTGTTAAGTCCAGCAGCCTATGGCCAGGGGTAAGGCCGGCCAATATCTGGGATAAGAGAGCGTGTAGACCATCATAGCAGTGTTACTTACCTAATAGGGCGGCCACTTCGCGCCGGAGCCGGTTCAAATCATAACCGCGTGGGTCGGTTTTGCGCCCCGGCGGCAGGGCAATATCAAGGTGGCCCATAATGTCATCAACATTAATATGATAAGTATAACACAAATAGGCGCATAACGCTACATTGGCCTGGTGTTGTGGTTCCGGGTAGGGGTCTTGCCCGTTATTCAGGTTGACCAGCTCGATGCCCAGCCCAAAATCGTTGACCGAGTTGCGGCCTTTCCAAACGCTCTGGCCGGCGTGCCAGGCCCGGTCGCTGTCATGCACGTGCTGCACAATGCGCCCGTCTTTGCCGATGGTATAGTGGGCGCTAACCTGGGCATTGGGGTTGTTAAACCACTCAATCACCCGTTCCAGGTTGCTGTTGGCGGTGGAGTGAATCACGATCGCGCTGATGTCATCCGGGCGCAGCCGCTTGTTGAAATTGGGCGAGCCAACCCACTGAATCTGGGGTTTAGGCGGCTCGCCAGGCTGAACCGGGGCCGGGGTGACAACAGGTGTAGTGACAGGCGAGACGACCACCGGCGGGGGCGGCGCAGGCGCCGCCGGGGTAGAGACGATGGCCGGAATGACCAAAACCTGCCCCACCCAGATTTGGCTGGGGTCTTTGAGATTGTTAGCCTGTTGGATCAAAGGGTAGCGCCGGGCGTCGCCATACACCTTTTGAGCGATGCGCCCCAGGGTATCGCCGCGCTGCACCGTGTATGAGGTTGGCGCGCCGGCCGCCGCCCCCTGGGCATACTGCTGCAAAAAGTCGGCCACAATCTGGCCGATGGCTTTACCCTCCACACTGGCCCGGTTGAGCGCCGCTTGAAAAATGGCGTTGTCAAGATCAACTTGAATATTGCGAAACGGCATGGGAGCTTCTCCTCATTTAGAGTGCGTACAGAATCCGGCCGCAGCTACCGCAGTAGATCAAATCGGTTCCGGCCCGCGCCAGTTGAATCTTGCTGCTGGAAGCGGCCATACCACAGCCCTGGCAAATGCCCTCCTTGAGCATCGCTACCGCTCGACCGGCCTTCCGGCGGCGTAAATCCTCATATTCATCCAGATCATCTTCCTCAACCGCTTTGAGCATGCTGGGCCGCTGCGCGGTAAGTTCGGCCAGGGTGGTGGTCAAGGCGCGGTGCGCTTGCTGCACCTGCTCCTGTTCCGTTTGCCAGGCTGACTGCACCGCCGCCAAATTCTGGCGGGCCTGGGCATCAGCCGCTTCCGCTTCTTCCAGCGCCACCATCGCTTCTAGCAAGCTTTCCTCGCGCTGGCTGTGACGGCGCTTGAGCGAGGCGATTTCTCCCTGCAGATTGGCGGCTTCTTTAACGCTCAAGGCTTTGCCCTGGTACAGCTTTTTCTCCTCAGCGGCGATTTTATCGCTCAGACTTTTGGTTTCCAGGGTCAAATCTTGCACCTGGGTTTGGGCCTGGCGCAGGCGCTTTTCGCTTTCAGCCAGCGCAGTTTTGGCTTGCTGCAAAGCCCCACTTTCCCCCAATTTGGCGGCTAAATCGGCCAGGTGGCGCTTGGTTTTATCTATTTCACTATCCAGGGATTGGAGCTGGTACAGCCGTTGCACGCGACTCAAAAGCAGCCTCACCGGAGAAGATTTGTGGGAATATTATAACATGATTATGCAAAGTCGTAAAGCGTTTGGTTAAGAAGCCATACCTTCCCGGAAGCTAAACACCGTAGAGCTTCCGGGAAGGTGGGCCAAACAACCAGGATAGAATCCACAAAGACATGTTGCCAAAAATAAGGCTTGGTGCTACCCTCAAGGGTTATGAACAACCTGATGGCGATTCGCCGTGAAGATAAAAATGAGTGGGAACGACGCACACCGCTGACGCCGGGCCAGGTGGCCGGGCTGAGGCAGCAGCCCGGAGTCCAGTTTTTGGTGCAGCCTTCGCCCATCCGCGCTTTTGCGGATGAAGCTTACGCCGCTGCCGGCGCAACGGTGCAGGAGGATTTGTCGCCGGCCCAGGTGATCTTGGCCATCAAAGAGATTCCAGAGGAACTGCTGCAAGCCGGTAAAACCTACCTCTTCTTTTCTCACACCATCAAAGGCCAGGCCCACAATATGCCCCTGCTGCGCCGCCTGCTGGAACTGAACTGCCAGTTGCTTGACTACGAGCGGGTGGTAGACGCCAACAAGCGGCGGCTGATTTTCTTTGGCAATTATGCCGGCTACGCCGGGATGATTGACACCCTGCGTGCCCTGGGCCAGCGGCTAACCTGGGAAGGCATCGCCAACCCCTTTAGCGAGATCCGGCCAACCTATGAATATGCTGATTTGCCGGCCGCCCAAAGCCACTTGCGGCAGATCGGCCAGCGCATCATTGAGGAGGGTTTGCCCCCGGAAGTGACCCCGCTGGTCATCGGCATCGCCGGCTACGGCAACGTCTCACGCGGCGCGCAGGCCATTTTAGACCTGCTGCCCACCCACCCCATCAGCCCGGCCGAACTGCTCACCCTGAGCGATTTTGATCGCAACATCGTCTACAAAGTGGTCTTTAAAGAGGAAGACACGGTGGAGCCGCTGACAGAGGGACAGCCCTTCAGCCTGCCGGAGTTTTTTGAGCACCCGGAGCGATACCGGGGCAAGTTTGAGCACTATTTGCCCCACCTGTCGGTGCTGGTCAACTGCATCTATTGGGAGGCCCGCTACCCCCGCCTGCTGACCAAAGCCGCCGCCCGCCGGCTTTTCAGCAGCGACGCGCCGCCCCGCTTGCGCGTTATCGGCGATATTAGCTGCGATATTGAGGGCGGCATCGAGCCGACCATCCAGGCCACCGAGCCGGACACCCCCGCCTTTGTGTGGCAGCCCGGCAGCGATACGGCCACTCTTGGGGTGGCCGGGGACGGCCTGGTGATTATGGCCGTGGACAACCTGCCCTGCGAGCTGCCCATCGAGTCCTCGACCAGCTTTGGCGAGGCGTTGCTGCCCTTCATCCCCGCCCTGGCCGCCTGCGATTTTAGCCTCCCCTTTGACGCCTGCACCCTGCCCCCGGAACTCAAGCGAGCTGCGCTTGTGTATCACGGTGAGTTGACGCCGGAGTACCGGTACCTGGAAAATTTCTTAGTAGCTGAGTAAATTGGAAACCGGTGATGACCGTTCAAAGGCGAAGTCTAAACAGAAATGTCTACCAAATTCCAATTGTAGCGCCTACTTATGAAAAGCTTACTCCCTCTTTTACACCTCGGCAAGGTTCTAGGTCTTGCCTGCCTTCTCCTTCTTTTAATAACAAGTTGCCTTAAAATTGACCATGTAGATCAACCTGCTGCCGCACAAGTTGGTGAAATTATTACGGTAACGGTAGCAGCCAATCATACTTCTGCTTTCGGAGGTATTTTAATACAGCCATATTTTGGTGTTCACTTACCCAACGGTTGGACAGTTGTCCCCCCACTTAACTATACCGGCGGCTATAAAGGCAGTATTTTCTACGATGACAGCCTGGCTGCTCAAATGGAAAGTATTGCCAGAAAACCCGCTTACCAGTGGTGGGCCGGTATTGGTAACGGTCACGACCCGGTTCTGGCTGATACCTGGGCCGCTACCGGCACTTTACTTATCCAAAGTGGTAATCACGCCGGCATTTACTATTTAGATTATATGACAGGTGACAGCAATGATGGGGTGAACTATGATCTGCGAGAAAGTATACCCATCACCATCACAGGAAATTATGGTGCAGGTTGGAAGTTGTCTTCTCCGGTTACCCGGATTGCCTCTGGCACAACTACGGTTAACTTGCCGTTGACTTTGGTAGATTTAGGTAAAGCTGCCAGCGATACTTTTGATTTATCCATCGAGCCTCCATCTGGCTGGAGCGGCGCTTTTCTTACAAATGTACCTATTACGCGTACCGGGTTGATGACACTTCACCAATCATTACCTTTAACAGTACAACTCAATCTTTCAGCTACTGCAACACCAGGGTTATACTTTGTCCCTATAACTGCCACTTCAACTATAAGTTCAAACGCTATCGCTTCCGCTTTCTTAAAAATTAGCTTGCTTTCTGGTCATCGAGGGTATGCTTTAGCCGGAGATACTATTTGGGTGATAGACCCCGTTACCCATCAACCTATCGAAGCTGTAGATATTTCTGCCTATGGCTCCGACCCAAACACGATTACTCTCTCCTCCGATAAGCAGCGCCTTTATATTACTTTTGCCGGTAGTTCCAATCTTTTGATTCTGGATACTGCTACTTACAGCCCTATTGCTTCCATTCCTTTTGCCGATGAACTCGCTGACATTGCTTTTACTTGTGATGGCGCGTTAGCATTAGTCATCTCTTTATATAATCTGCACATTATTGATACTGCAACCTCAACGGTTGTTACCTCTATTCCTTTACCTGGCCTTCCCAGCAAAATTGCTACAAGCTGCGCCGGTCAGTTGGCTCTCATTACCAACCAAAACGACAACACGCTTACCTTTGTAGATACCAATCAATCCCGCATCCTTAAAACTATTTCTGGTTTGCGAGAGCCGGCCGAGATAGTTGTAGCGGCCAATGGAAAACGGGCTTACGCTGCCAATATGTTTGATAACAGCATAAGCGTTATTGATGTAATCAACCAGAATTTGCTCCAAACCTGGGATGGTAATTATGATGCTCTCCGCCTGGCTCTTTCCCCGGATGGACAGAAACTCTATACCCAGGGAAAAAGTCAACTTTTAATCATCAATACAGCCACTGGCAAAATTACAACCCAAATTAATTTGCTATCAGGTATCAACAGTATATTGGACATAGAAATTAGCCCTGATGGTAAACAGATTCTTGCAATTCAAAATAGTTATTCCTCACCAAGGTCTGTATTAAGCGTGATAGATGCTTCTAACGATCACGTTATTGACCAGATCAATCTGGAAGGCGAACTACGCCGGCTTGCCCTTTATCCAACTTTCTGTTTATGTAAAAAAAACTATTTCCCTATTATACGAAAAAGACTACGATATGAAAGGAGTATTTATTAAATGAAAAAAGTCCTCATTCTTGGTGCAGGATTAGTCACCGGCCCGATGGTGCGCTATCTGCTTGACCGGAACTATCACCTCACCGTCGCCAGCCGGACGGTCTCCAAAGCCCAAGCCCTCATCGGCGACCATCCCAACGGCACTGCTATCGCGTATGACATCGAGAGCGATGCCGAGGGAAGCACCTTGAACGAACTGGTCAGCGAGCACGATTTGGCGGTGAGCATGCTGCCCTACCTTCACCACCCGGCGGTGGCCAAAGCCTGCATTGCCAACCGCAAGCACATGGTCACCACCTCGTATGTCAGCCCGGCCATGCGGGCGCTTGATGGAGTGGCCCAGGCCGCCGGAATTGTCATCCTCAACGAGGTGGGGGTTGACCCCGGCATTGACCACATGTCGGCCATGCAAATCATCCACCAGGTGCAGGGGGCCGGCGGCCACGTGGACGGCTTTATGTCTTACTGCGGCGGCCTGCCCGCCCCCGAAGCCAACGATAACCCCTTTGGCTACAAATTCTCCTGGAGTCCGCGCGGGGTGCTGCTGGCCGCCCGCAACGCCGCCCACTATCTGCGCGACGGGCAGGAGGTGCAGGTTCCCGGCCCGGAGCTGTTCACCCACTACTGGCATCTGGATGTGCCCGGCCTGGGCCGCTTTGAAGCCTACCCCAACCGCGACTCGCTGCCCTACGGCGAGATTTATGGCATCGGCGATGCGGCCACCATGTACCGGGGCACGTTGCGCAACCTGGGCTGGTGCGACAGCCTCTATAAGATTGCCGCCCTGGGCTTTTTAGACGACCAGCCCCGCGAGGTATCTGGCAAAACCTATGCCCAATTTATGCGTGACTTGCTCCCCCCCGAAGTGACCCAAACCGGCAATATCAAAGCCGATGTGGCCGTTCATCTCAAGGTTGACCGGGATAGTCCCGTTATCAAAAAGCTCGATTGGTTGGGACTATTTGACGAGAGACCCATTCAAGCGCCGGGCGATAAAATCTCGCCGCTGGACCTGCTCACCCAAGTAATGCTGGAACGCATGGCCTACGCCGAAGGCGAGCGCGATTTGCTGATCCTGGTACACCATTTTGACGCCAGCTACCCCGGTGGCAAAAAAGAGAAGATTTCCTCCACCCTGATTGCCTTTGGCGAGCCACACGGCGACACGGCCATGGCCCGCACCGTCAGCCTGCCCGCCGCCATCGGGGTAGATTTGATCCTCAGCGGCCAGGTCAACGCTACCGGCATCCAAACCCCGGTCACGCCCCAGTGGTACGAGCCAATCCTGGCCGGGTTGAAGGAGTTGGGCATCGAGTGCGTGGAGCGGGTGGAAGCGGTCGCTCCGAATTGAGATGCTGGGCAGGTGCGCCAGCCAGGGATACCGGCCTATCAGAGCAGAATCGGCAGAATTAAAGAATTCTTATTCTATCATTCCGCCCATTCTGCTCTTTCTGGATTAACCTGCGATGAACGCATCCCAACCACGTGGTTGGGATTTTTGATTCTCGGCCATGCGGTGCGCAAGAAGGCGCTTCAAT
>CAZDMM010000119.1:0-13482 GCA_964505845.1 uncultured Caldilineaceae bacterium | reverse complement strand
AGCTTTGGACAAAATCTCTTTTATTTTCTTGTTATCTTCAACGGTGAATGACAATTCAGATATGCCGCCCAGATTCTCAACGATTTCTTCGATCAGTTTTTGATCTGCTTTCTTAAAGATTAATAAGTCGGGACGTTTGATTGCGCCCAAGCCAGCCGCTTCCAAACGTTCAAAATAGAGTTCAAAGGCTCTAACAGCATCATCCGGGGCAGTTCCACTGGGACTATAGGGGATGGCAAAGAATTCTACTGTTTCATTGACTGCCTGAGCGATCCGTTCTTCACTCCACACCCCTTGTGACCAGCGCATAAGAAAATCGCTACCCCGCAAGCGGCGAGGATTAAGTATAAAATCCAACCATTCAACACCAGCTTGTCCTCTAAATTCAAATTCAAGATTTTCAATGCATATGCTCAACGTTTTCTCAAATAGGTGCATATGATATTCTCGCCTTTGGATGAATCCGATTCAGTTATCCGATCTCTTCCAACTCTATCACCGCTGCCCGCACCGCGTCGGCGGCGGCCTGCCAACTGGCCCGGTTTTGTAGGTCGGCTTCAAGCTGGAGCGGCGCACCGTAATGGACGTGGACGGTATAGGGCCGGGGGAAGACCGCGCCCTTGGGCATGGCGCGGGCGGTGGATAACAGCCGCACCGGGATGACCGGCAAGCCGGGAAACATCGCCGCCAGCCGCCCAATGCCCCGCCGAAAGCGGCCAATCTTGCCGGTCTGGCTGCGCGTCCCTTCGGGATAGATGACCACGCCGTAGCCCTCGCCCAGGGCGCGGATAACGTGGCGCAGGGGGTCTTCCCCTTTGGTCGCCTCGCGGTCTACCGGGATGGCGTTGAACAGAATGCGTGAGACCGCCTGCTGCCAGCCGCCCTCAAAAAAATAATCGCGAGCGGCCGCCGCTACCACCCGCTGGCGCAGGGCCGGGGGAAAGGTGCTGAAGATAACGGCCGTATCGGCGTGGCTGCTGTGATTGGCCGCCACCAGAAACGGCCCTTGCAGCGGCAGGTACTCCACTCCGCTCACACGGGGCCGCAAATACAGGCGGATAAAGGTAAAGAATAACCTCCGCCCCAGGTTAGTGAATGGATAGTGACTGGCGTAAAGACTCATAGGCCCTTGAACCCTGCTAACCAATGAAAATCATCCTTTAGCCGGGGATAGAGCGCCACAAAGCGGGCGTAAAGTTCGTGGTAGCGCTCGCACCGGGCCGGGTCGGGTTCGGTGAGGGGGCCATAGCGCACCACGCCTGCACAGGCGGCGGCCAGGTTGGGATACAGGCCCGCGCCCACCCCGGCCAGCAGGGCTGCCCCAATGCTGGCCTGCTCGGTCAAGAGCGACCGCTGCAAAGGCAGGCCCAGCACATCGGCCAAAATTTGCCGCCACACCGCGCTTTCGGTTCCACCGCCGGCGGCAATCACTCGCTCCACCTGTCCCCCCAGGCCCAAGCTGATGCCCAAAATTTGGTGTAAAGCCAGGGCGACGCCTTCCATCACCGCGCGGGCCAGGTGTCCGCGCCCGTGATAGGAACTGAGGCCGATAAACGCGCCGCGCGCCAGCGGATCCATGTGCGGCGTGCGCTCGCCGGAAAGATAAGGCAAAAAGATCAGACCATCTGCGCCGGGCGGTACGGCGGCGGCTTCGGCGCTGAGGATAGGGTAAGCCTCAGCCTGGCCGCTCAGGCCGGTCAACTCCCGCAGCCAGCGCAGCGACAGCCCCGCCGAAAGCATCGCTCCCAGCACATACCACACTTTTGGAACGGCATGGTTAAAAACGTGTAGGCGAGGGTCGGTGGGTAAGAACGGAACTGAGGGAATTGGGGAAGCTGAGGGAGACCATCTCTCCTCAGGGTTAATCGGCACAAACACCTGCCCGCCGCTGCCGATGGTGACGGCGGCCAGGCCCGGCGCAATCAACCCATTGCCGATGGCCTGGGCCGGCTGGTCGGCGCAGCCGGCAATCACCGGGATACCGGCGGCCAGCCCCAGTTCGGCGGCGGCTTGAGGGAGAAGCTCTCCGGCTACTCCGGTTGAGGCCAGCACCGGCGGGAACAAGCGCTCTGGCAGCCCCGCCCCGGCCAGAATCTCAGCGGCCCAGCTTTGGTGCGCAATGTCAAACACGCCGGTGCTGGCGGCATCGCTAACCTCGGTGGCGACGTGGCCGGTCATGCGCAGTCGCACATAATCTTTGGGCAGAATCACCTGCTTCGTCCGGCCGAGCAGGGCCGGTTCGTGTTCGGCCAGCCAGGCCAGGGTAGGGCCTTGAAAGCCGACCGCCGGCAGCGTGCCAGCGATGGCGGCGTAGCGCTCCGGCCCGACGGTGTTGATCAACCGCGCTACCTGGGCCACGCTGCGCTGGTCGGCCCAGATGATGGCCGGGTGCAGCGGCCGGCCGGCTCCATCCAACAGCACCGTGCCATGCATCTGGCCGCTAAAGCTGATACCGGCCACGTCGCTGCGTCTGGCCTGGGTCGTTACACGTCGCACGATGGCGACGGTTGCCTGCCACCAATCCTCCGGATCCTGTTCGGCTCGATCCGGGGCCGGTTTGTGGAGGGGGTATTCGTGACCCGCCACCGCCAGGGTTTGGGCCGATTCCGGGTCAAACAGCACCGCCTTGGCGCTGGAAGTTCCAATATCAATACCGAGGAGAAGGGACATAAAAGCCTCGTGATGCGTTGATGCGTGATGCGTGGAAAGTATGCGACGGAACACGCAGCACGCATCACAAATATGGTCAGCCGTTCTTCCGCTCAAACTCGCGCATAAAGGCCACCAACGCCTCTACCCCGGCCAGGGGCATGGCGTTATAGATAGAAGCTCGCAGCCCGCCGACCGAGCGATGACCTTTTAGCCCGCTCAGGCCGGCCGCTTCGGCTTCTTGAGCAAACTTCTTTTCCAGGGCTTCGTTGTCGCCGCGCAGACGGAAGTTGACATTCATCCGGGAGCGATCCGCCGGGTCTACCGTGCCGTAGTAAAAATCGCTGGCGTCAATGGCCTGGTACAACAGCCGGGCTTTGGCCTCGTTGCGCTCTGCCAGGGCGACCACTCCACCTTCGGCTTTGACCCAATCCAGCACCAGTCCAATCATATAAATCCCAAAGGTGGGCGGGGTATTATAGAGCGAGTTGTTTTTGAGGTGGGTGCTGTATTGGAGCATGGTCGGCAGGTTGGGCCTGGCGCGTCTGGCCAGGTCTTTTTGTATAATCACGATAGTTACACCCGCCGGGCCGATATTCTTTTGCGCGCCGGCGAAAATCAAGCCAAAGCGGGACACCTCAACCGGCCGCGAGAGAATGTCGGAGGACATATCGGCCACCAGCGGAACCGGGCCGGTATCGGGGAAGGTGGGCCATTGAGTGCCAAAGATGGTGTTATTGGAACAGAGGTGGACGTAAGAGGCGTTGGGATTGAGCTGAATTTCATCGGGGCGGGGCAGCCGCCGGAACCGTTCCGCCTCGGTTGAGGCCGCCAGCCGGCACTCGGCCACCTTGTTGATTTCCTCGATGGCTTTCTCGGTCCAGGCCCCGGTGTGGAGCACGTCAACCGGGTGGCCCTCCAGGTACAAATTCATCGGAACCATCGAGAACTGCAAACTGGCCCCACCCTGTAAAAAGAGCACGCCGTAGTCATCGGGAATGGCCATCACCTCCCGGAGACCGCTTTCAGCGCGGGCCAGGATGTCCTCAAACTGCGGGGAACGGTGGCTCATCTCCAGCACCGACATGCCGCAGCCTTGATAATTTAGCAACTCCTCGCGGGCGTGTTCCAGCACCGGTGTGGGCAGCACCCCCGGCCCGGCGCTAAAATTGAAGATTCGTTCAGACATGGCCTCTCCTGGTTTCAGGGTTGCAGGTAACAGGGTAGCAAGGTAGCAGGGTAGCAGGGTAACAGGTAACAGGGTAGCAAGTAGCAGGTAACAGGGTAGCACGTTGCAGGTAACAGGGTAGCACGTTGCAGGTAACAGGGTAGCACGTTGCAGAGTTGCAGGGTAGCAGGGTTGCAAACTGCGACCTGCTACTTTGCAACTCTGCTACTTTGCAACTCTGCTACTTTGCAACTCTGCTACTTTGCAACTTGCTACCTTGCGATAGTACCCCCATTATAATCTTTTTTCTGCCCAACAGAAAAGCTTCTATTAAGATTTTGCCAAAATATTGGGGATGTGGGAAGATAGGATGGAAGCCTGGAGAACTGGAGGGTTGGAGGAAACGGAATTGACAACAAATCCAACCCTCCAGTCTGCCATCCGTCCAACTTTATTTGCAGGAGCAATTTAACTATGACCACTATTCCCCGTGTAACTGTTTGGAATGAGTTCCGGCATGAAAAAGAGAACCCGGCGGTAACTAAAATTTACCCGGCGGGCATCCACGAGGCCATTGCCCAACCACTGCGAGCAGCCGGCCTGGCCGTCCGCACCGCTACCCTGGATGAGCCGGAGCACGGCCTGAGCCTGGAGGTGTTGGCCCAAACCGATGTACTGCTGTGGTGGGGCCATCGCGCCCACGGCGAGGTGAGCGATGAGGTTGTGGAGCGGGTGCGCCAGCGGGTGCTGGCCGATGGGATGGGGCTGGTGGTGCTGCACTCCGGCCACTTTTCCAAGATTTTTAAGAGCTTGATGGGCACTTCGTGCGACTTGAAGTGGCGCGAATTGGGCGAAAAGGAGCGGATTTGGGTGGTTGCACCGGGCCATCCCATCGCCGCCGGGCTGGGCGAATATTTTGAAATCCCCCAGGCCGAAATGTACGGCGAGCATTTTGACATCCCTGCGCCGGACACGCTGGTCTTCATCAGTTGGTTCCAGGGCGGCGAGGTCTTCCGCAGCGGCTGCTGCTTTTACCGGGGGAGGGGCAAAATCTTCTATTTCCGCCCCGGCCACGAAACCTACCCCATCTATCACCAGCCGGAAGTGCAGCGAGTCATCAGCAACGCGGTGCAGTGGGCGGCCCCCAGCGCCGGGCCGGTGGTACAGTTTGGCAACTTCCCCACGCCGTTGGAGAAAATTTAGATAAGGAGTGCAAAAACTATAGCTTTTGCACTCCAATTAAACAAGGAGCAACTATTATGACCACAGATAAATTAGGCATTGCTATCCTCGGCTGCGGCAACATTGCCGGGGGCTATGCCGAAACCCTGGTCACTTATCCCGAAATCGAACTGGTCGGCGCAGCCGATATAGACCCGGCACGGGCCAAAGTATTGGCCAAAAAGTATGGTTGCCGGGCTTACCCCTCGATGGAGGCTCTGCTGGCCGATGAGCGGGTCAATTTGGTGGTTAATTTGACCATCCATCACGCCCATTATGAAACCACCCGGCGCTGCCTGGAAGCGGGCAAACACGTCCACAGCGAAAAACCGCTGGCCCTGACCTACGCCGAGGCCGGGGCTTTGGTGGAACTGGCCGGGCAAAAAGGGCTGCGCCTGGGCTGCTCCCCCTTTACCTACATGGGCGAGGCCCAGCAAACGGCCTGGAAGATCATCCGTGAGGGCAAACTGGGCCAGATCCGGGTGGTGTATGCCGAGGTCAACTGGGGCCGTATCGAAGCCTGGCACCCCGCCCCCGGCCCATTTTATGAGGTAGGGGCGCTGTACGACGTGGCGGTCTACCCGCTGACCATCCTGACCGCCATCTTTGGCCCGGCCCGCAAAGCCTGGGCCTACGGCACGGTGCTCCACCCCGACCGGGTCACCAAAGAAGGCGTCCCCTTCCATATTGACACGCCCGATTTTGCTGTGGCGGTGATCGAGTTGGAACATGGCCCGCTGATCCGCCTGACCAGCGACTTTTACGTTTCCAGGCGCAGCAGCAAGCAGGATGGGCTGGAATTTCACGGCGATGTTGGCTCGCTCTATTTGCAAAGCTGGCACGATTTTAACGTGCCGGTGGAATACGCCGAGTTTGGGCAGCCCTTTCAGCCGGTGGCGCTGGTCAGGCCGGGTTACAAAGGCCCACGCAGTGTGGAGTGGGGTCGCGCCGTGCGCGATATGGCCGAGGCCATTCGCCGGGGACGCCCACACCGGGCCACCGGAGCGCAGGCTGCCCACGTGGTCGAAATTTTGGAAGCCATCACCACCTCGATGCGCACCGGCCAGCCGGTCGCCCTTCACTCCAGCTTCACCCCGCCCGCGCCGATGGAGTGGGCCGCTTAGTAGTATATGAAACCAGAACCTTTGCCCCTGACCTTCCGCCAGGCTGAAGTCGGCCAAATTCTGTCGGCTGCGCAGGCTGGCGACTCCTGTTCGCTCGTCGGCATCGGCAGCGTGGGCAAATCAAACCTGCTCCGTTTTTTGCAGCGCGAGGATGTGCGCCGGAACTACCTGGGGGAAGGCTGGCAGGAGTATCTGCTGGTATACATTGATGTGAATAAACTGCTCAAGTCCTCGCTGTGGGGCCTGCTGGAATTGATGCTGCACCAACTACTGGTTGAAATCATAAATCAGGGTGGGGATGAAACCATCCGGCAAACCATTGATGAACTGCACCAGCGCGCCGCCCGGCCCAAAACCAGATATCTAGCCTTGCGTTACCTGGACCGAGCCATTGGCCTGATGTGCCGCCAATTGGGTTTACGGATCATCTTTTTGCTGGATGAGTTTGATGAGCTGTGCCGTCGCCTGCCGGCCCGGGGCTTTGCCGTGCTGCGGGCGCTGCGCGATGATTACAAATACCGGTTGATGTACGTAGTGGCGACTCGCCTGGAAATAACCCGGCTGCGGGCCGAACCCCAGGAGATGGAAGCCTTTGAAGAGTTAGTTTCTTCCCACTCCATCTGGTTGGGGCCTGACAACGAAGAAGGCGCACGCGACATGTTGAGCCGCCTGGAAGCCCGGTACAACACTCCCCTGGAAGCTAAACTGACTGACGAAGTGCTGCACCTGAGCGGGGGACATCCCGGCTTGCTGCGCGGGGTGTACCTTCTGGCCCGCCAACCTCACCCCAACTTAACTCAGACGGCCCTGCATACTCCGGCATTGCAAGCCGAGTGCCGCCGCATTTGGTTAAGCCTGGCCCTGGAGGAGCAGCAGGCTTTGGCCGGCCTGGCGCGGGACGCGGCGCTGCCGGCCAGCCAGAGCAGATTTTTGGATCGCCTGGCTCGCAAAGGAATCGCCAGAAAAAGTGGGGCCGAGTGGCAAATTTTTTCGCCTCTTCTGGCGGAATTTTGCCAGCAGCAAAGCCCGGCCGCTGCCCCCTTTCAGCTTGACTCTCATCGCCGCACCGTGTGGATCAACGGCTACGAGACCCCCCAACTGACCCAACTGGAATACAAACTGCTGGACTTTTTGGTCCAACGGCAGAATCAAATTTGCACCCGGGATGAGCTGGCCCAGCAGCTTTACCCGCAGGATGCCGCCGGCTGGCAGGGCGAGGGCGTTTCAGACAACCGGCTGGACTCGATTATCAAGCGTCTGCGCAAGAAAATTGAGCCAAACCCCCAGGAGCCGCGTTATTTGATCACCGTTCACGGTCACGGGTTCCGTTTAGCCAGTGATGCTGAAGAGTGAATCACAGTCAGCCCAGCACTAAATATCCGGCTAAGGATAATTACCGCAGAGCACGCCGCGAGCGCAGAGGATTTTCCGGTTAAAATCTCAGCGATCTTAGCGATCTCTGCGGTAAGAAATATGGGGCTTGAAAGGACAGTTGGTGTTAGCGCCGCTAATTGGGAAAGAAAGGTAAGGGGAGTTGGTAGACAGGCTGGTTGGCCGAGTGTCCATTCAGAGCTAAGGCGGAGTCGGTTAGCAACAGTTGGGTGCTTTCAATTTTACGCAAGGTATTCATCAATTCCCACTGGATAATATAGGGCATCGCCCGGTGCAGGTCTGTGCCAAAAATTTTGAAGTACTCTTGCAACAACTGTGCCCGCCCGCGTGGCTCCAGGCTGTCCTGCTCCGCCTGCACCAGGGTGCGCTGCAAAGTGGTGGGTAGTTCAACTTTCACCAGGCAGAAGGTCTGTACCTTGAGTCCGACCACTTTGACGAACTCGCTCACAATTTGGCTCAGATGCCGTTCCAGGCGGGGCTGAACTCCCGGCCTGCTCAACTCGGCCCAGGTGTAGTTTAGCAGCATTTGACGCAGGGCGTACTCGCTGCGCCAGCGCAGAATCGTTTGCCACACTCCTCCGTGCAAAAAGGGCAGGTTGGGCAGGAGGCTCTGGCTGAACAGGGCCGGCTCTACCTGGTACAAAAGCTGGGCCGTTAAATTGAGTGGGATGTTGTCTGCCGTGCGGACTTCATCAATGGTAAAGCCCTGGCTTTGGGAGCCAACGTAAAATCGCAGCAGGCTCTTTTGCCAGGGTTTAACCCACACCCAGCCCGGCCCGACTACCTGGTAGTGGTTGACCCCACTCTCAACCAACAAACGCTCATGCGGATTTAACTTCGGCATAGTCCTCCCTTTGCTTGATACTCATAATTTGTTTTTAGCCTCTGAAGTTGACGATGTAGGCCGCCAGCAGGCTGAAGCCTAACATCCCCACCAAAATTCCCAAAATAATCAGCAACAACAGCAAACTCAGCGATATGTGTATCATTTCTATGCCTCCTTTCTACCCATCCTTAGTGTAACCTGCAGGTTAAAAATTCGCTTGGCAAAATTATGGCATTTTGTGACCAGCTTTTAGGCAAAATTGGCAAATCCGTCAGCCCACCTTCCCGGAAGCTGGCCCTGGGTCAATTACCATAGGATTGAGCCAAGCTTTCGGGAAGGTTTTAGCTTATCCTTGACAAAGCACACCTAAGCCTATCATTCTTCTCTCATAAAAAACTCAAGTTCATGCTATAATGGCTGATATGAGACTATCCCTTCTGGAGACGTTATGGCAACTTTAGTCGGCACCATCCTGGGAAAATATCGTATCGTGGCCCGCCTGGGACGCGGCGGCATGGCCGAGGTTTACAAGGCCTATCAGCCCGGTATGAATCGCTACGTCGCCATCAAGGTGCTGCACAGCCAATTTGTGGACGATCCGAGTTTCATCGGTCGTTTCGAGCGGGAAGCCCTGGCCGTCGGCAAACTGCGCCATGCCAACATCGTGCAAGCTTTCGACTTTGACCGCCAAGGCGACATTTATTTTATGGCCATGGAATATATCAACGGCCCCGCCCTCAGCGACGAATTGGCGGCGCGGCGGCAGGCCGGGAAACCCTATAGCCTTAAAGAAATCGCCCGTATCTTCACCGCCCTGTGCAGCGCCATTGATTACGCCCACGCCCGCGGCATGGTTCACCGTGACCTGAAACCGGCCAACGTGATGATCAATGAAGAAGGCCAGGTGGTGCTGACCGATTTCGGCATCACCCGCATGCTCGGAGCCACGCAGTTTACCCAGACCGGGGCTATGCCGGGGACGCCTGCCTACATGTCGCCGGAGCAGGCCCAGGGGCAGCACGGCGACGCCCGCAGCGATATTTACTCGCTGGGGGTCATGCTCTACGAACTGACCACCGGCGTCGTACCCTTTGACGCTGACACTCCTTTTGGGATCATCCTCAAGCACATCTCCGCGCCGCTGCCTCTGCCCACCAAAGTTGCCCCTCATCTGCCGCCGGCCGTCGAAGGGGTTATCGTCAAGGCCATGAGCAAGCAGCCGGCCGAGCGTTATCAGCGGGCCGGCGACCTGGCCGCTGCGCTGCGTGAGGCAGTTGGGTTGGGAGCGGATGAGCTTGACCGTCCCCTGCCGGTTATTGCCGCCCGCCCCCAAATTCAGGAACTCGACCCGGCGGCCAAACTGTTCACCGACCAGGTCAAGCCCATCTCCCGACCCACCCCGCCGGTAGAGGCCACCCTGCCGCCCCCGCCGCCCGCACCGACCTTGCCCCCGGCGCCCCCGCCTCGACTCTTTGCCATTATGCCGCTGCTCTTGGGAGGCGGCGTGCTGGTGGTGCTGCTGCTCGGTGGGTTGGTAGGCTGGCTGCTGCTGGTCAATCGAGATAATCCGGCCACCGCTTCACCCACCCTGCTGGTAACTCCCACCGGCACGGCTCCGGCCCAGCTTGAGGCGACCACCCCCATGGGAGACCCCAAGGCCACCGGCACGGCCCAAGCCCAGGCCAGTGCTGTTGCCGCGCCCACCCTGACCGCCCAGGCAGTTGAGGCTGGGGCTACCGCCACTGTGGTTCAGCAAACGGCCGAGGCGCAGATCATCGCCGGCTTCCTATCCGCTCAGGCGGGGACGGCCACCGCCCAGGCCGCCCAAACCGCCGCAGCCGGCGCCACCGCCACCACCGTCGCCCAGGCCACGGCCGCCCAGGCTGAAGCCGAACAGGCCGCCGCCGCCGAGGTTCAAGCGGCTCAGACCGCCCAGGCCCAGGCCACTGCCGCCCAGATTGACGCGGAACAGGCCGCCGCCACTGCCACCGCCCAGATTGAGACGGAACAGGCCGCCGCCGCCGAGGCTCAAGCGACTCAGACCGCCCAGGCCCAGGTTACGCAAAATGCCCGTACCGTGGCCCAGGCCCGCACCGGCCTGTTCAACGATTTTGAGACGGCCTCGAACTGGCGGCGGGGCGATGAAGCCAATGGTACCTTTGAGCGCAGCGCCGCCGAAGTCCACGCGGGCGATTACGCCGGAGAATTACGTTACAACTTCTCAACGCCTACCAACGATTACGTCGTCTTTTCCTCGGCCCAACCTTTGGGTGGCCGGCCGAATCAAATCACCGCCTGGGTTTATGGCGACGGGGCCGGCCACTTTTTGAACGTGTGGGTCAAGGACAGCGCCGGAGAGACCCGCCAATATTCTTTTGGCCAGATCAAGCACACCGGCTGGCAGCAGATGAGCGCGCTGCTCACCCCCGGTCAGCCCTGGCCGGCCGGCTCCATCAGCGGGCCGGATAACGGCGTCCTGGATTATCCCATCAGCTTTCAAGCCCTGGTGCTGGATGACGGTTCGGACGATTTCAGCGGCGATGGGGTGATTTATATTGACGACCTGGCCAGCGCCGAGGGGATGGTCCCGCCGCCCACGCCCACCGGCCCCGCCGCCTCGCCCATCACCTTCCGCGCCGACCGCACCAGCCTCCGCCCCGGTGAGTGCGCCCTGCTCAGTTGGAACGTTGAAAATGTCAGCGCGGTTTACCTCAACGGTGAGGGCGTCCCCGGCCAGTTCAGTCGCCAGGTCTGCCTGCAAGCCACCACCACTTACACCTTGCGGGTCGTCCGCAAGGATGGTACGGTGGTGGATACGCCGGTAACGATTACGGTGCAATAGTAAATTTTCCGAGTAGGGCAAGTTGCCTACTTGCCCCACCGGGTCGCCTAAAATTCTGGACGCACCCTGTGCGAGTTAGGAAGCTATGACCACTACTTCTGCGGCGGAATTTTCCGTCAGGCAGGGCTGGCAATCTGACCGGCGCAGTCCGCTGCGCTGGATTGTGTCCCACGCCCTGCGCCACAAGCTTATCATTGCGGGCGTCCTGATCGGTGCATTGGGCAACGGCATAGGAGCGGGGCTGATCCCACTCTATATCGGGCAGGCCTTTGCCCTGATGACCAGCCGGCCCGATTATCATGCCCTGGGCTGGATCGCCATCGAATTAATCATCTCGCAGCTCATCCGAGGTGTGCTGATGCTGGGGCGCAACTTTTGCAGCGAGATCATGGGCCAGCGGGTGGAGCGGGATACCCGCGACGAGTTGTACCTGAGCCTGCTGGGTCAGAGTATGTCTTTTCACGACAGCCATGCCAGCGGCGATTTGATGGCCCGCGCCACCAATGATGTCCGGGAGATCAATTTTTTGTTCAACCCCGGTATGAATCTGGTCATCGGCTCGGCCAACTTTATCCTGACCCCGTTTTTGCTGGTACCTTCCATTCATCCCCATCTGCTGCTGGTTCCTACCGTGTATGTCATCCTGTATGTATTTTTGCTGCGTGGCTACCTGGCCCGCCTGCGCCCGGCCACCGAAGCGGTGCGGCAGAGTTTTGGCCGCCTCAACGCTACGCTGGCCGAAGCGATTGACGGCATCGAGACGGTGAAGGGCGCGGCCCAGGAAGTCAAAGAGATTGGCCGCTTTGACGAGGCCCTGGCCGGTTGGCGCACCGCTTATGTGCGGCAGGGCGACATCGAAGCCCGCTTTTTTCCGCTTTTGTTATTGGGACTGCTGCAAGCGGCGGGGCTGCTGCACAGCTTGCTGCTCTATTACGGGGGGGCCATTGACCTGGGCAACGTGGTCGCCTTTAACGGCATGCTGATCCTGTTCCAGTTCCCCACCTTTGCCTCGCAGTTTGCCTATTCCCAGGTCTCGTTGGGGCTGGCCAGCGCCCGCCGCGTGCTGGAGCTGCTCAACGCCGAGGTGCAGCTTGACCAGAACGTGGGCGGCTACGAGGGGCCGATGGACGGCAGCTTGCGCTTTGAGGGTGTGACCTTCCGTTACAGGGGCAACAGCGCCGCCCTGGAGGAGGTCAGCTTTGCCGTGCAGCCGGGGCAAACGGTGGCCCTGGTAGGGCAGACCGGCTCCGGCAAAAGCTCGGTCATCAAGCTTATCAACCGCACCTATGAGGTGGACGAAGGTTGCATTACCATCGGCGGGGTGGATGTGCGGGAGTGGAATCTGGCGGCGCAGCGCCGCCAAATCTCCATCATCGAGCAGGATGTCTACCTCTTCTCCCGCACCATCGCCGAGAACATTGCCTTTGGCTGCCCCGAGGCCACGCGGTTGGAAATCGAGGCGGCGGCCCAGGCGGCCCAGGCCCACGATTTTATTACGAGCTTTGAGGATGGCTACGATACGGTGGTGGGCGAGCGGGGGGTGACGCTCTCCGGCGGGCAGCGCCAGCGGCTGGCCCTGGCCCGCGCCTTTCTGACCAACCCACGCATCCTGATTTTGGATGACTCGACCAGCGCCATTGACAGCGCCACCGAGGACAAGATTCAACAGGCCATCGAGCGGGCCGCCGCCGGCCGCACCACCCTGCTCATCACCCACCGCCTCTCCCAAATTCGCTGGGCCGATTTAATTGTGGTGCTGCGGAAAGGTCGGGTGGCCATGGTCGGCACGCACGACGAATTAATGGCCCAATCGGAGGCATATCGCAATATTTTTGCCCGGTATGAGTAGGGTAATTGGTAAATGGTGATTGGTAATTGGTAATTTCTCTCGTTTTCTCTCAGTTTCTCTCGTTCCCAAACTCAGTTTGGGAACGAGAGAAGAAACTCAGTTTGGGAACGAGAGAAACTCAGTTTGGGAACGAGAGAAGAAACTCAGTTTGGGAACGAGAGAAAGCGTAATCACCATTTGCCAATCACCAATTACCATTTGGAGGAATTTATGTCCGTCTTTGCCGGTCTCGATACCGAAGCGTATGACCGCACTTACAGCGATACCGAACTCATCAAGCGTATTGCCGGTTATTTTGGCAGGCATCGCCGCCGGCTGGCGGTGATTTTGGTCTTTGTTAGCCTGGTCTCGCTGGCCGGGGCAGGACAGCCTTTGCTCATCTCGCAGGGGGTCGGCCTGCTCCAGGGAGAG
>CAZDMM010000118.1:0-13496 GCA_964505845.1 uncultured Caldilineaceae bacterium | reverse complement strand
AGATGATCGCCAGAGGGGAAGGCTTCGGCCAAATTCTGGGGATGGGTTCGGCGGCGGCGGCGAAGGCCATTGGCCGGGGAACGGAAGAGTTCCTCATCACCAGCAAGGGCCAGGAAGCCCCGGCCCACATGCCCCAGATGAAGCGCAGCCTGGCCCTGATTTATGCCGTCAATCCCTTTGGGGCCGACCACCAGAGCAGCGAGCACGACCCGGTCTACGAGGAAAATGTCGCCTACCCCGAACGGCTGGGGGCGCTGGGCCTGAGCGAAGCCCAGCCGGTGCGCTCGCTGACCCCGGAGAAAGTGCGCTTTGCCCGCGAAACCCAGTACCATTACAGCGTCATGGACAGCGTTAACGTCTGCCAGTTTGTCTACGGCCCGGCCTGGCAGCTTTACGGGCCGCAAGATTTGCGCGACTTGATCGAGTACGTGACCGGCTGGGATGTGACCATTGACGAACTGCAAGAGGTCGGCGAGCGCCGCCTGAACATGCTGCGCGCCTTCAACGCCCGCGAAGGCATTGACCGCGAGCATGACAAGCTGGCCGAAAAGATGTTCAAAAAAGCCCTCAAAGGCGGCCCCAGCGACGGTATCGCCGTGGACCGGGAGCAGTTTGCGGTAGCTCTGGATGAGTATTATCGTCAAAACGATTGGGATGTGGAAACCGGCGCGCCCACTCGCCACAAATTGGAGTCGCTGGAGTTGGGCTGGGTGGCGGACCAGTTGAGGGTGTAACAATATCTTTAACTTAAAACGTTTGCGGCGGTTACAGATGGTTAATTACTCGTAGCCGCCCAGTTTGTTTAGGGTACCAGGGTGAATCCCAAAATGGAGAAATGATGGTCTCCTGTAAAAGCTTGCGTTAATTTTAGATCTCTCATCACAGCAAAAGAGGTACAGTCAGTATAGGAGAACTTTTGATCAACATATTGTCTGAAAATTTCCCAGGCCGCTGCTTCATGGGTTTCATCAACTCGCACCAATTCAACTAAGCCTGCTTGAATCAACTGCTGTAACATTTGCCGGAACTGTATCGCAGCAGTGTGGTGCAACTTGTACCGAATGAGGGTAACTGCTTCCGCCAATACAAAGTTAGTGGTGATAAAAGTATAATCATCTGCTAACAATTGCTCATTCGCTAACTGCGCCAGGATATGGTCAGTATCAGCAGCGTCAGCCAAAGCATACCAGGCCCAAGTATCTACAAAAATCTTGTTCATGCTGATGGGTGTGAGTAAAGGTAGGTATCGTGATCGCGGGCTGTATGGTGAGGGGGCTGTCCTTCGCCCAATCCCTGTCCTAACTGACGCAAAAGCGCACGGGCTTGCTCCAGTTGTTTTTGCCGTTCCAGCCATTCCGTGACAACCGCCTGGGCCATTTCGGTAATGGGTACCTGCCGTGCTTGAGCGATGGCCGTCAACTGTTCATACTGTTGAGGTTGCAACTCTAAATTGAGTACTACCGCTTCCATAAATAATTTCTCCCAACCGAACTTTACTGATAATTATACCCGAAAGAAATTTGCAGAACAATCCAGCTATAAATGGAAACCAAAGGAATTTGTCTTTATGAAACCCATGTACCTTAATGGCCAATGGCTCACCGCCAGCGATGGCGCGACCCTTGACGTTTACAACCCGGCTACCGAAGAAATCATTGACGCCGTGCCCAACGGCAGCGCCGAAGATGCGCTCAGGGCCATCGAGTCGGCCAAAAATGCCTTCAAAGAGTGGCGCTGGGTGACCGGCCTGGAACGCTGTGCTATGCTGCACGAGGCCGCCCACAAGCTGCACGCCCATTTTGATGAAATTGTTGACCTGCTGACCCTGGAAGAGGGCAAAGCTCGGCCCGAAAATGTGGAGGAAGTGGAATGGGTCATCGGCACGCTGGATTACTACGCCGAGATGGCCCGCAATCATCGCGGCCGAGTCATCCCGCCCTCGGACCGCTCCCAGTTCAATTTTATCATCAAAGAGCCGTATGGGGCGGTGGCTTGCATTGTGCCGTTCAATTTTCCGCTGCTGTTGATGATCTGGAAGGTCGCCCCGGCCCTGGCCACCGGCAATACCGTCATCATTAAACCCTCTGATCACACCCCGCTCTCTATCCTGCGCCTGGCCGAGCTTGTGTTTGACCACTTCCCGCCGGGCGTGGTCAATGTGCTGACCGGCCGGGGCGAGCGAGTCGGTGAGGTGCTGGTGGAACACCCGGACGTGCCGGTCATCGCTTTTACCGGCTCCACCGCCATCGGCCAGCGCATCATGAGCCTGGCCTCCAAACGGATCAAGCGGCTGCACCTGGAATTGGGCGGCAAAGACCCCTTTGTCATCGCCCCGGATGCGGATATCGAAACGGCGGTGGAGGCGGTGGCCTATGCCGCCCTCATCAACGCCGGGCAGGTCTGCACCTCTACCGAGCGAGTCTACGTGCCGCAGGAGATGGGCCAGACCTTTGCCGGGGCGATGGCCGATTACGTGCGTGGCCTGCGGTTGGGTCCGGGTCTGGAACCGACCACCGACATGGGGCCAATGGCTGCTCCGTCTTATCGCCAAAAGGTGGCCGATCACGTGGCCGACGCGGTAGCGAAAGGCGCGAAGGTTTTGACCGGCGGCCAAGCGCCGGCAAAATTTGAGCGCGGCTGGTACTACGAGCCGACGGTACTGGTCAATGTGAATCATTCCATGCGGATCATGCGCGAGGAAACCTTTGGCCCGACCATTCCCATTATGACCTATCGCAGCTTTGATGAGGCCATCGAGTTAGCCAACGACAGCGACTACGGCCTGGGGGCGGTCATCCGCACCAACGATGCCCGTTTGGCCAAACGCTTTTTTGAAGAAGTGCGGGCCGGCACGGTTTGGATCAATGATCCGCTGACCGATAACTACGCCGGCCCCTTCGGCGGGATGAAAATGAGCGGCAATGCCCGCGAGCTGGGCGAAGAGGGCTTGGAAAGCTTTTTGGAAACCAAGCACGTCCACTGGGATTTTAGCGATGACCCCAAGCCCTTTTGGTATCCGTATGGGAGAGGGTAAAAGGGAAGGTTGGAAGATTGGAGGGTTGGAAGGCTGGAGGGCTGGAAGATTGGAAGGTGGATAAAAGCCACCTTCTTCCAGCCTTCCAACCTTCCAGCTTTTACTCCACAAATATTTCGGCTACCGGCAATGTAAAACCGGCCAACGCACCCTCGCCGGTTAGGGTATCGCTTTCTGTTAGCTTGCGCATCTCCATAGCCGAATGATAGACTCGGACGGTGCGGGTGGGCGGCTCGACGATCCAGACCCACTGGACGCCGATAGCAAAATACTCCTCAAGTTTTTCGTGCATATCCTGCCACCGATCCGTCGGCGAGATAACCTCAACCACCAACTCTGGTGCAATTTCCAGAAATTTCTGGGGACGTTCAGCCAAACGTTTTTTGGAAATAAAGACCACATCGGCTCCCCGTACCCTATCTGGGTTATGGCGAGTATAGATACCAACCTCGCCACTCATCACCCAACCCAGTTGTTGTTTACGAACAAAAATTTTGAGTTCAGTAACCAAATTTGACTCTATCACGCCATGTTCGCCGCCGGTTGGGGCCATCGGGACAATCCTCCCATCAATGAGTTCACTGGGGCCAATATCACCCATAGCGAATAATTCTTCGCCGGTGATGAGTTGGGTTTCGGGTGGAGCGATTATCGCACTCATTTTGTCACTCTCCGTATTTATAAAATTATTCCTGTTTCCCTCTATCCGGCTGCGCCGGCCCGGAGCGCAAAAGCTGCCGGAAGTGCTGCGCCTGTTCAGCCGGCAAGCCGCGCATCTCAAAGAAAACACTCAAGGGGTCGAGAGCATCGGCCTGCCACAGCCAAGCCGGTTTCAACCAGAAGCCGGGCAGAATATAAGACTCAACCCGCTCATCCTCTTCCGTAGCAAAGAGCCGATACACGCCGGTTTTGTCTAACTGGTAAAAATCAGCCCGTTGTTTACTCTGACGTGGGTCAATGATCCAATACTCAGGCACTCCGGCCTCATTATACTCTTTGAATTTATCCTCTCGATCTCGGCGCACACTCTCGGCGGAGACAATTTCAACAATCAAATCGGGTGGCCCAACCAAGCGATCCTCGGTGAGCCGGGCCAGGTTTTGACCAGAAACAAAGAAAATATCCGGCTCGCGCGAGGAACCACCGGCCTTCAACTTGACCTCAAAAGGAGCCAGGCCCACTTTGCCTAAATTAAATAACCGGACGAATAATCTTAATAATTCGTACAAAAAGCCTAGCGTATTTTGATGAACATTTTTGGGCGGCATGGGGATAATCACCTCACCTGTGGCTGCGTTCCATTCGGCCAGGGTATCTTCACCGGCCCATTGTAAAAATTCTTCATAGCTCATCTTCAAATCAGCCGGTTTTATGGCTGGAGCCATTGCTTCTTTCATAGTCATTGGCTTTCCACTCCGTTTACTTCACCGAGTTGGCCTTGCCTCACCTGCTAAACAAGCGTTTTAAGCTTTGAGATTATTTTACCACCCGGAGTGGGCCTGTCAATTAAAGGTGGAAGCTCCTTCATCTCACTCCCCACTTTTAATTTACCCCGCTCTATGCTAAAATATCTACAAACATTTGTGCTAAATCTATGGCCAGAAAAGCAGCGATCAAAAAATCACCCGCGCCGAAAAAAGCGGCGGCCCCAAGCTTCAAATTACGCCCGGAGGTAGCCGGAGTCTTTCTATTGATTCTGGCCGGCATCACCGTGTTGAGCCTGTTTACGCCCAACCGCAGCCCGCTGATTGCCGGCTGGCTCAACTTTTTGGCGGTGCTGATTGGCTGGGGCCAGTATATTGTCTGGCTGCCGCTGACCCTGCTGGCCATCTGGTTTTTCCGCCGCTACGACACCGAGGATCGTAGTGAGCGCTGGGAGAAGCCGCTGGGCACCTTTTTGTTGCTGGCGATTCTGCTGGTGGTTTTTCACCTGATCCAGCCGGGCGACGGCCTGACCGAAATCGGCGGCGGCGGGGCGATTGGGCTGGTGCTGGGCGAGATGCTGCGCTCGGCCCTGGGAACCACCGGCACGGTGGTGATGCTGGCCGGGCTGTTCATCCTGACCCTGATCTTCATCAGCGGCCTGTCGCTGCATGAGTTGTTCCGCATGCTGCGCGACAGCTACTATCGCTTTCAGGATTGGCGGCACTTTCGCCAGTTGACCATCAACCAGCCGCTGGCCCGCCCCCGCCTGCCGGAACCCAAACCCCGCCTGATTGAGCGCATGCTCTCCGCCGGGGCTAATGTGGTGGGCCGCTCCGGCCACGAGGATAACGGCGTGCCGATCAGCGTGGTGGGCGACCTGGTTGAACCGGCCTCTCAGGCCGACCTGACTGCCGCCGACGGGCTGCTCGGCGGGGCCGATGGCAGCCGCAAGTGGCGGCTTCCGCCGGTCGGCGAGATATTTGAAGAAGGCCACGAGTTAGAGATTAGCGAAGCGGAAATCCGGCAGCGGGTCAGGCTGATTGAGGATACGCTGGCCAGCTTTGGGGTGGAGGTTAAGGTACGGGAGATCAATCAAGGCCCGGCCGTAACCCAATTTGGCCTGGAACCGGGCTTTATGGCCACTAAAGACGCCAAAGGTAACCCGCGCCGGGTGCGGGTTTCGCGCATTGTCGGCCTGGCCAACGACCTGGCCCTGGCCCTGTCGGCCTCTCCCATCCGCATCGAAGCGCCTATTCCGGGCCGGCCTTACGTGGGCGTAGAAGTGCCCAACACTACCAAAAATATTGTCACCCTGCGCAGTTTGATGGAGTCTGACCGCTTCCAGCGCGTCCCCGGCCCGCTCAAGCTGGCGTTGGGGCAAGATGTCTCCGGGCGGCCGGTGGCGGTGGATTTGACTTCGATGCCGCACCTGCTCATTGCCGGCTCCACCGGCTCCGGCAAAAGCGTTTGTATCAATGCCATTGTGGCCTGCCTGATCAGCAGCCACACCCCAGAAACGCTGCGGCTGCTCATGGTTGACCCCAAGATGGTCGAACTGGTTAATTACAACGGCATCCCGCACCTGCTGGCCCCGGTGGTAACGGAGCTGGAGCGGGTGGTGGGCGTGTTAAATTGGGCCACACGGGAGATGGACCGGCGCTACAAGCTTTTTGCCCAGGAAAGCGCCCGCAATGTTGTCAGCTATAATGAAAAGATGACCAAAGAAGGGCGAGAGCCGCTGCCCTATATTGTCATCATCATTGATGAGTTGGCCGATTTAATGATGATGGCCCCGGATGAGGTGGAGCGCACCATTACCCGCATTGCCCAGATGGCCCGCGCCACCGGCATGCACCTGATTTTAGCCACCCAGCGACCCTCGGTGGATGTGGTGACGGGCCTGATCAAGGCCAACTTTCCGGCCCGCATTGCCTTTGCCGTGACCAGCCAGATTGACTCGCGGGTTATTATTGACTCGCCGGGCGCGGAGCGGTTATTAGGCAAGGGCGATATGCTCTACATGGCCCCGGACTCGGCCAAACTGCAGCGGGTGCAGGGCGTGTTTGTCTCTGACCGGGAATTGAATAAGTTGGTCAGTTTTTGGCGCAGTTCGGTGGGGATGCCGGAGCGGGAGCCGCGCCCTCCATCTCAGGTTCCCGGCGACCTGGTGCAGCAGCCCTTGTGGGATGAGTACAAAGCGATGGAAAAGGAAGCCGGGGCCGCTAAAGATGATGAATTATTGCAAAAGGCCATCGAGGTGGTGCGAGAGCAAGGCAAAGCCTCGGTCTCGCTATTGCAGCGCCGCCTGCGGATTGGTTACGCGCGGGCCGCTCGTCTAATTGACGAAATGGAGGAACAGGGTATCATTGGGGCAGACGATAGCGGCAAAGGTCGCCCCGTGCTGGTAACGCAAGCGGACGATGAGGCCGACCCGACCGCGGACGAAGAGTAATTGGTAATTGGTAAATAAAATGATTTTGTACCAAAATGATTACGTTTTACGGTAATGTCTTTTTAACTAAATTTGAATGTACCCACATTCCGCATTTTTATAAATTGACGCTCGATGCCGACAATTACCAACCCACAGGGGGCCTTTGGCTCTTACCAATTACCAATAGAAAAGCCTTACGCGGTGCGCGCCCTGGTGGTTGATAAGCAGCAAATCCTCTTGATTAACCACGTCTTCAAAGACCGGGCCATGTTTGGCAAATGGACCTTTCCCGGTGGGCGGCTTGACCCGGATGAGCGCGACCCGCTGGTAGCCCTGCACCGGGAACTGCTGGAGGAACTGTCCGTCGAGGTTGAGATTTTGGGCTGTCTGGGGGTGTTTTACAGCCGCTCCGGGCTGGATTACACCATTTTTGTGGCCCAGCCGCTGGGGCCAATCGGCCCGCTCAAAAGCGACGAGATTCGAGCCGTGGCCTGGCTGACCCCGGCCGAGGTGTATGAGTGGTACACCCAGGAAAAGCTGCAATTTGGTTTTGAAATGAAGGTGGTTTCGGCTTATTTGAAGCAGTTAGCCAAGTGAGGCCAGGATTTAAGGAGGCGCTGAGGCGTGGGCTTCAGTCCCCGACAAACCTTCCCGGAAGCTGAATTTTGAGGTCAGAGTCGCTTTATAATTCATTTAAAGTAGCTTCCGGGAAGGTGAATTGGTTCCGATGTCGGGTAATGAGTGTGGTAAGATGGCGTCATCGCCTCACCTTTCAGCGCAGCCTCGCCTCACTTTGCCCCGCCTCCTCGCTGCTCGCCGGCACGCCGCTGTAGCAATCATTCAGCTTATCTACCATCGCCACCCGTCTCTGGGCGGCCAGATAAGCGCCTCGCAGAAACGAGGTAATGAGCAGCAGTACCGCCAGCCCCAGGCCCAACCCCGGCCCCCAACTCCACTCCGGGCGAGCAATGATGGTTGCTATCAGCCCCACGATTGAAATTCCTCCCACGATAAAAGCCATGCGCGTGATTTTTTTGGGTGACATAGGATTCTCCTTGGAGTGCAAAAGCGATCGCTTTTGCACTCCTAACGAACTATAAGTCGCACATCGGTGACGCTCATGCCGGCGCGCCGGGCCGCTTCCAGGCCAAAGTCGCCATCCTCAAAGACGTGGCATCGTTCCGGCGCAACCTTGAGCCGCCGGGCTGCCTCCAGAAAAACATCCGGGGCCGGTTTGGGGTGAGCTACATCATTGGCAGTCACTACGGCGTCAAAGAAATTTTCCATACCAATGGCGGCCAGCACCGCCTGAACTGCCGGGCGAAACCCACCCGAAGCCACGGCCATAGGCAGCCGGCCTTTATACTGCCGGGCAACAGCCACTACCGGGTCAATTGGCCGCGCTTTGGGCAGATGGAGCAAAAAGCGCCGGTCTTTTTCTTCGGCTATGTGCCGCAGGTCAAGCTGATAACCATACCGCTGGTTAAGGATCATGGCAATCCTATCGTTGCTGGCTCCGGCCAGCTCATCAATGACGCCATCCGCCAAATGCCCTCCGGCAGCCTGCACAATTTCTTGCCAGGCCAAATGATGGAGCGGCATGGTGTCGGCCAAGGTGCCATCGCAATCAAAAATTAAAGCTTGAACATGGGGTTTGATAGTCATCACATCCTCTTTTTCTCGTGGCGAAACTCAGTTTCGCCACGCACTTGGGTGTCCAAACTTACGCGAAGCGTGGACACCAGTCCGCAAAAAATTCTTCACGTTTGACACTTGGGACAAAAATGGGTCGAGCGACTCCCCAACACCACCCGCACAATCGGCGTGCCGCAGGTAAGGCAGGGTTCAGCGGTGCGGCCATACACCTGAAAATAATCCTGAAATTCGCCCCCGCGATAAACGGAGTCAAAGCTGGCTCCTTTGAAGGTAATCCCGGCGGTAAGCGCCTGGCGAATAGCTTGATACAATCGCTCCAATTCCGCCTGGGACAGCGTATCCACCGGGCGGCGCGGGTCGAGCCTGGCCAGAAAGCAGCTTTCATCGGCATAGATGTTGCCCACCCCGGCGATGAACTCCTGGTTGAGCAGCAGCGATTTCAGCCGCCCCTTTTTATGGGCAAACAAGGTTTTGAACTGCTCCAAGGTAAAGTCATCGGCCAGCGGCTCCGGCCCCAACTTGCCGGTCACCTCGCCGGGGTTGCTGACCAAGTAGACCCGGCCAAATTTGCGCATATCTTTGAAGCGCAGTTGATGGCCGTTATCCAGGACAAAAACGGCCCGCACGTGGGGGTGCAGCGGCTCAGCCTCCGGCTCAACCAGCAATTCGCCGCTCATCTTGAGATGGATGAACAGGGTATCCCCGCCGGAAAGGTGGAATTGCAGATACTTGGCCCGCCGGCTGATGGCCTCGATGCGCTGGCCGGGCAGCCGCGCCTGCAACTCCGGCAGCGGAGTTCTGACCGTATTGGGCCAGAGGACGGTGACGCCCGTGAAGGTTCGCCCCACCAGCGGCCCCTGTAATCCTCTGACAATCGTTTCAACTTCGGGTAATTCGGGCATGCTAACGCGACCACCGACCACTGACGGCAGACCGCCCATACTCAGTAGACCCAAAATTTGCTCACAGGGGATTGCCAAATCCCCGTTTTAGTCCGGATTTGTCAATCCGTGCCGAGCCAAATTGGATCCCTGATACTAGCCTCCTGAGTAGCCCTGACCCTGAGTTTGCCGAAGAGGAAGGGCGTATCGAAGGATGCTGCTACCCGCCGTTTACAACAGCGGTCTGCGGTCATCCGTCAGCGGTCCTTTTTCGAATTTATAACTGTCACATTATACTGGGGATGTTAACTCGGCCAAATTATGAAGGGGACTCCTATGGTAACTGAAGACTCGCTCACCGTTGCAATGAACGATTTTCCGGCCCCGGTTCAAGCCAAGCTGCGCCAAATGCTGCGGGACGATGGCTTTGGCGGCGTCATTGCGGCGGCGGATGCGCTGCGCCTGGCCGAGAGGTGGGGCTGCTCCCTGGAACAGCTCATGCGAGAGTTGGTGGGAGTCGCCAGGCTGTATGCTCGACCCGTTATTTCCAACTATCACGTCGGTATCGTGGCGCAGGGACTCAGCGAGAATCTGTACTTTGGGTCTAACCTGGAATTTGCCGGACAACCGCTCAATACCACCGTCCACGGCGAGCAAGCCGCAGTGCTGAACGCCTGGCTGCACGGCGAGCAGGGCTTGGCTGCCATTGCCTTACGCGGCGCACCGTGCGGGCATTGTCGCCAGTTTTTGAGTGAGCTGGTCAGCGCCGCCGAGTTGCGGGTGATTTTGGCAGCAGGTGAACCGGTCTCTCTGGACACCCTGCTGCCCGGCGCTTTTGGCCCGCACAAACTCGGCCGGCCGGCGGGGTTGATGCAGCCGGCCGACCACCGCTTGAAGCTGCTCCAGCCCTCCACCGACCCCACCACCCTGGCGGCCCTAAAAATGGCGAACCAGAGTTATGCGCCCTATTCCAAAAGCTATTCCGGCTCAGCTTTGTTGACCGGCAGCGGGCAGATTTACGCCGCTCCCTACGCGGAGAATGTCGCCTTTAATCCCAGCCTATCCCCGCTGCTGGGCGCTTTGGCCTATTTGAATCAGCACGGGCAATCTTTTGAGACGATTCAAAAGGCGGTGCTGGTTGAAATGGAGGGGGCGTTGTCCAGCCAGGTGGACACAGCCAGGACGGTGTTAAGCTCTGTCTCAAAGGCGGAGTTGGTGGTGGCGTACGCCAAATGAGCGATTGGGAAAATCGGAGTTCAAAGCTTGCTTTGAAAATTGGCTGGTGTCCAAACTCAGTTTGGACACCCAAGTGCGTGGCGAAACTCAGTTTCGCCACGAGGAGGCCACGCCAAGTGGGAAGCTTGCTTTGGACTCCATTTTTAATTGAACACCGGGATCGGCTGCTGCGTTTCCACCTCCAGCAGGCCCACCAGATCACTGATGCGGACTTTGGGGATAACGGTGAGGGCCAGGCCGGAGGTCGCCAGCGCCCTGGCCCGGTGGTCAATGCCCAGGCTTTGCACCGTGTCATTCAAGGCTTTCATCTCCACGGCCAGCTCCGCCACCGGCTTCAGCGACATCAGCCCGGCCAGGGGCAGTTCCACCTTGCTCAACACCCGCCCCTCATCTACCACGACGAGGCCGCCGCCGCATTTTTGCAGCTCCTGCACCGCCAGCAGCATGTCGCTGGGGTGATGGCCGGTGATGATGATATTGTGGGAGTCGTGAGCGACGGTGGAGGCCAGCGTCCCTCGCCGCAAGCCCAGGCCCTTGAGCAAGGCCAGCGCCGGGGGATGCGTCTGCCCGTGACGCGGCGCCACGCTGATGAGGCACACATCGTCGCCCAGGGTTGACAAGTCAAGCTGCCCGTTTTTGACTTCCACCGAGACGGTCTCCAGGCCGGTCAACCGGGTTGGTTCCAGCACCATCAGGTTGACCTGTACCCGCCCATTTTGGATGGGCGGCTTGAGGGTAAAATCTTCAGTTGTGAGGGGCCGGTACAGGCGCACGCTGTTTTCAATTTTAATGCTGGTGGGCGGCTCGGTGATGGGGACGATGAGTTGTCCCTCTTTGACCACCAGCCGCCCGCCGACAAAGACCTCGCTCGTTTTCACCGCTTCCAGCGAGGAGAGCAGCACGATGTCGGCGTAGTAGCCGGGCGCAATGGCGCCGTGGTCGCGCAGCCGGTAATGGCGCGCCCCGTTGTAGGTGGCCCAGCGGATTGCCACCGCCGGGGGGATGTCGTGGGCCAGCATCTCCCGGATGACGCGATCCATGTGGCCGTTTTCCAGCAAATCGGCCGGCTCGATGTCGTCGGTGCACAGGGCGATGTCCAGGAAGGGGGCCGTTTTGAGAGTGGGCAGGATAGTGGGGACGTAATTGCCAAAAGAGCTAACTTTTAGCAGCGGCAGCAGCCCCAGGCGCAGCTTTTCCAGCCCCTCGTCGCCCTGGCGCAGTTCATGGTCATTCTCGATGCCGGCGGCGATGTAGGCGTTGAGGTTGCGCCCCCTCAGCAGCGGGGAGTGGCCTTGCAGGGTGGCCCCGGCCTCCAGCCCGGCCTGGACGATGCCCACCATCTTGGGGCTGCCGTTGACCACGCCCATATAATCCATCACCTCGGCCACGGCGATGGCGCGTGGCCAGGTCAGCATCTCGGCCACTTCGGCCGGGCCAAAGTCGGCCCCGGCAGTTTCTTTGCCCGGCACGGCCGGCACGCAGGAGGACACGCTCAGGTAGACCCGCAGCGGCAGGCCCTCGCTGCCTTCGACCATATAGCGGATGCCCTCCATGCCCAGCACGTTGCCGATTTCGTGCGGGTCAATGATGGAGGTGGTGGTGCCAAAGGGCAGCACGGCGGCGGCGTAGTTGGCCGGCGTGACCATGCTGCTTTCGATGTGCAAATGGGTGTCCACAAAGCCAGGTGTGGCCCATTTGCCCGTACCATCAATCATCTCTTTGGCTTCAAGTTGGTACGCCCCCGCCGGCCCCACTACGGCAATGCGCTCGCCAAAGGTACCGATATCGGCGGGGTAGATTTCACAGGTGAAAACGTTGACCAGGTTGACGTTCAATATCGCCAAATCCAGGGGGCGGTCGCCCCGCGCCGCTTCGATGAGTTGGGTTCTGTCCATAATTACCTCCTAATGTAAACAAGCCACCTGCGGCTAAAAAGGTTTCAACGCAAAGTCGCTAAGACGCAAAAATTATCTTTACCCAAAGGGCACAATGTCTTTGCTCCTTTGAGCCTTGGCGTCTTTGCGTTAGATTTTACCCATAGGGTACTCTGTCTTGCTCAAAAATAAAATATCTCTGTGTCTCCTTTGCGCGCTCTGTGTTACAATGATGGCTGTATCAAATACCTTCGGAGGTTGGAGGAGCGGAGGATGGGTAACTGTCGCCCAATCTTCCAACCTCCCATCCTCCAAAAAAGAGGTCAAATGCAACCTGTCGCACCCATCCATACGGTTGAATTATTTCCAGAACTGAGCGCCGAACTGTTGGCTGTGCTGCGCGGCCTCTCGGCGGATGACTGGGCCAGACCAACGGCCTGCAACCCCTGGACGGTCAAGGATGTGGCGGCTCACCTGCTCGATACCGCCGTCCGGCGCCTGTCTTTTCACCGCGACCGCATGCCCCTCTTGCCGCCGGATTCGCCCATCAACAGTTACGCTGACCTGGTCGGTTTTTTAGACCGGCTCAATGCCGATTGGATCAAAGCGATGCAGAGAACCGGCCCCAGGTTGTTGCTTGATTTTTTGGAGCTGACCGAGCGGCAGCTTGCTCTATTCTTCCAAACTTTGCCGCCCGATGCTCCGGCCTTTTTCAACGTGGCCTGGGCCGGCGAGTCAGAATCGGCCCAGTGGTTTGACCTGGCCAGGGAGTACACCGAGCGCTGGCTGCACCAGCAGCACATTCGGGAAGCGGTCGGCCGGCCGCTGCTAGCGAGCCGGAGATTCATGTTCCCGGTGTTGGATGCCTTCATGCGCGCTTTGCCCCACACCTATAGCTCCGTTGAGGCCGCCGAAGGGGTGACGCTCTCCGTCAGCATTACCGGCGAGGCCGGCGG
>CAZDMM010000117.1:5094-13514 GCA_964505845.1 uncultured Caldilineaceae bacterium | reverse complement strand
CAGCCGCCTTGTAAGCGGCAGGTCGTCAGTTCGAGTCTGACCGGGGGCTTTTTATTTTGGGAACATACTTTTGTGGGAGGCAGGTGTGCTAGGTAGAAACAAAGGCGCTCCGATTGACAAAATAGAGACGGTGATCGGCCCCAACACCAACTTTAGCGGGCGCTTGGTGTGTGATGGCAGCGTCCGGATTGATGGGATGTGTGAAGCGGGCGTCATCGAAACGCTGGGCAATATCATTGTGGGGCCGCAGGCTAAAGTAGCGGCCGACCTCATTGCCGAAAATGTCTCGGTCAGCGGAGCGGTGACAGGCAATATCAGGGCGACCGGTCGGCTGGAAATTTTGAGCACCGGCAAAGTGTGGGGTAATGTAGACGTGGGCAGCTTTTTGCTGGATGAAGATGGTTACTTCCGGGGTAACCTGGCTATGAAGGACGACCTGGAACCCCCTGATTTTGGAACCCTGGCCGTTGATGAAGAAGCGGGAGAGGTGCTTTCTGAAATCGAAGAGCCGGCTCTGGAAGAGCCAATCGAGAAAGTTGAAACCACCTGAGGTCCTCATCAAACAAAAAGCCCACCTGGTTAAGGCCGGTGGGCTTTTTGTTTGCCCCGGTCTTTATTACAACATCACATAACATGTGTCAATTTTGCAAAAAGATGCTATCATAAGGCTATTATATTTTTGACGGGCGCAGAACCCAGGAGCTGAACTTATGAATGTTTTAGGTCTCAATGCGTTCGATTTATTATTGCTGGTGATAGTCTTTGTAGGCGCGCTGATCGGCTTTGTGCGAGGGGTGGTGCCTCAGTTGATTTCGCTGGTCAGCATTTGGATCGGCTTAATTGCCACCCTGTGGCTTTACAAGCCGCTCAGTGAACGAGTGTTGCAGCCCGAAACTTCTGGTTTTGGCATGAGCAAAACCCCCGCCGATACCATTGCCTTTCTGGTCTTGCTGCTCGTTTTCTTTAACGGCTTCCGCCTGCTGGTTAAATACCTGGCGGTGCCGCCAGAAGAAAGGCGCAAAAAGAAAAAGAAGAAGAAGTTTCAGGATGACCCGCTGGCCGACGTCGCTCCCTCTGCCATGCAGCGTTTTGTGTATGGGCCAATCAACGCAATTGGCGGTATTACCTTGGGCTTTATTTTAACGGTGCTGTGGCTCTCGCTGCTGCTGGGGGTGCTGCAATTTATCTTTCAACCGACCGAAACCCAGGTACCCTATACCGGCTTTATCAACAGCCTGATCGTCAACATGAGGAGGTCAACCCTCCTGCCGCTTTTCAATGCCGTCTTATCCGGGCTAACCACATCGGTGAGCCTCTTTATACCCGCTGCGGTCAGAAACGATAATATCCTGCGGGCATTTCTCCAATTTATTGGCTAGTTTTAGCAGATGTGATACAACCTGTTGCTGTGGATAAACACCTCAATACCCTTGAATTTCCCAAAATTTTAGAAAAATTAGCCTATTACGCTATGTTTTCAGCCAGCAAAGAGCTGGCCCTGGCTTTGCGCCCCAGCCCCTACCTGGCCGAGGCCCAAGCATGGCAGGTGGAAACCTCGGAGGCTTATCACCTGCTCTCGGTCAAAGTGGGCCTGAGCATTGGCGGCGCGCACGATGTGCGTCCCCTGGTGGAGCGGGCGCGGCGGGGCGCCATCCTGCTGCCGGAAGAGTTGCTGGATGTGCGTCAAACCCTCAGCGCCGCCCGCGATTTGCAGCGCACTATTGTTCGCCTGGCCGAGGCTTATCCCCGCCTGGCCGATATGGCTCAACGGATTGAACCCTGCCCCGGCCTGGTCAACGAGATTGGGCAGGCTATTGACGAGCGGGGCGAAGTCAAAAGCAGCGCCAGCCCGGAGTTGGCCCGGATTCGGCGGGAGTTAGAAGTGGCGCACGGGCGGTTAATGGAAAAATTGAACCGCCTGATCACCTCTACCCACAACAGCCATTACTTGCAGGAACCGCTGGTCACTCAGCGGGCCGGGCGCTATGTCATCCCCCTCAAGGCCGAATTTAAGGGCAAAATTCACGGGATTGTGCATGACCAGAGCGCCAGCGGAGCCACGCTCTTTATTGAACCCCTGGCTACGGTGGAGCTTAACAACAAATGGCGGCAGCTACAACTGGAAGAAGAAGAAGAAGTCCGCAAGATCCTGCTGGCTTTGTCGGAGATGGTGGGCCAGCAGGGACGGCTCATTACCCACACCGTCGCCGCCCTGGCCGAACTCGACCTGGCCTTTGCCAAAGCCAAGTATGCTGAAGCTATTGATGCTACGGCCCCCATCCTGTTCAATTCACAACTTAAGGGCGACACACCCCCCCGCTCCCCTGCTCCCCCGCCGGGTTTTAAGCTTGTGGCTGCCCGTCACCCCCTGTTGAACCCGGACACGGTAGTGCCTATTGACATCGTGTTGCCGCCGGAAACCCGCATCCTGGTGATTACCGGCCCTAACACCGGGGGTAAAACCGTCTCGCTCAAAACGGTCGGCTTGTTGGTGGCCATGGCCCAGGCCGGCTTGTGGATTCCGGCGGCCGAAGGGTCTACCTTGCCCTTCTTTACCCGCATCTTTGCCGATATCGGCGATGAACAATCCATCGAGCAAAGCCTGTCCACCTTTTCCGGACATATGACCAATATTGTGGACATCTTGAGCCAGTGTGACCAGCACTCGCTGGTGATTTTGGACGAGTTGGGCGCGGGCACCGACCCCATCGAAGGTTCGGCGCTGGCCCGGGCCATTCTATACAACCTGTTGGAACGCCAGGTGACCACCTTTGTAGCCACCCATTACTCTGAGCTAAAGGCTTATGCCCATACCACGCCCGGTTTAGCCAACGCCAGCATGGAATTTAACCTAGAGACCCTTTCACCCACCTACCGTCTGGTGATTGGCCTGCCGGGGGCTTCAAATGCCTTTAGCATTGCCCAACGCCTGGGTTTAGCAGCCGACATTATCCATCGAGCGCGAGGTCTGGTGAGCGAGGATGCCCAGGAAGTGGAGGCCATGCTGGCCGAAATTAAAGCCCAACTGGCCGCCGCCCAACAAACTCGCCGGCAGGCTGAAGTGGAACGGGCCGAGGTGGAGACCAAAACTAAACAGATGGAGCGCCGTTTGGCTGAGATGGAGAGCGAACGGCAGGACATTTTGAAATCGGCGCGGGAGGATGCCCGCCGCGAGATTAAGGCGGCCCGAGAAGCGATCCGGCGCTTAAGGGAGCAAGCTGAAGCTGAAATACAGGCGGCGCGAGAAGCTCAGAGCGAGGCTCCGCCCACTCTGGCCTCTGTACCGCTTGCCTCAGAAGCAGAATTGACCCAACTTGAAGCTCAGGTGCAGGGCAAACTTGAGACGGAAGCTAAAGCCAGGGCTAAACCCAAAGCCCCGGCCCCGGCCTCAGAGGCCCCCATTGCTCCGGGCGATATCGTATTTATCCCGCAATTCAACACCACCGCTACGGTGGTTGCCGTGCAAAACAAACAAGTTGAGGTACAAATGGGGGCTTTTCGCTCGGCGGTGCCGTTGAAGGGCGTCACGTTACGCGAAAAAGCTGCGCCGGCAGAGCCGGAAGCCGGCTACAGCACCGTCAAACTCCCAGAGGTAGAGTCCCCCGGCCTGGAATTGGATTTGCGGGGACAAATGACCGATGAAGCCCTGTTGCGCCTGGACCAATATCTGGATCAGGCTTTCATGGCCCGGCTGCCCTGGGTGCGGATCATTCACGGCAAAGGCAGCGGTGCGCTGCGCCAGGTAGTCCGGCAGGCGCTGAGTAGCCACCCTATGGTTAGTTCTTATCGGGCTGGAGATGAACCTGAGGGCGGTGAAGGGGTGACTGTAGCCAAACTGGCCACAAATTAGCTCAGAGATTGCATCACAATGACCACCAGCATCATGATGGCCGCAAAGCCAAGCACCCGGAATAGCATGCTCTGGATAAGATCCGTAAAACTACTCTCCCGGTACCCCTTGGTCTCTTCGACCATTTTGAGCAGATCTTCTTGAGTTTTGTTGATCCTTTTGCGCTTGGTGCTGGCATCCCTTTGTTTAGAAGAGGCGCTAGAAAAAGCCCAGCCAACCAAACCTCCTAATAGACTGCCTAAAACCAAACTAAATGCATCCATGATGACTTATCCTCCCAAATAAGTATCACAAATTTACGCAAAAATTTTGCTTATTCTATCATTTTGTCTGACCAAATTCACGGTTCAACCTGGTACTATTTTCCATTACTGGGACTAAATTCCTATATACAAGATTCTATTAGACTCTAGCGTTTTTTATACCCCAGAAATTGGGGGTTTTTAACATTCCTAAGTTTATGGATGGGTTAAAAAGAAAGCGTCGTCTCCACATCAAAATTCAGCCTCGCCAGTGGCTCATGTTTTTGACCCTGGTTGGGTTTGGACTGCGCGTGCAGCAGCTTGGTTTTCAGCCGTTGTGGGGTGATGAAGGCTGGAGCTTTTATTTTGCGGCCCAAACCCTGCCCACTTTACTATTTTTAACCGCTGTAGACATCCACCCCCCGCTTTACTATATCCTGCTCAAGCTGTGGCTGGCCCTGGCCGGCTACGGCCCAGAGTCGGCCCGCTTTTTTTCGGTGATGATGGGAACCATGCTCATCCCGGCAACGGCCCTGTTGGCCCGGCGACTGCTGGCTCGGCGGGCCGTGGTTGTGGCGGCAGCCATAGTAACGGTGGCGCCCATGGCCGTTTATTACTCACAAGAAGTCCGCATGTATGGCCTGGTAACGTTGTTGGGGGCGTTGGCCGTTTGTTTTTTTATCCGTAACGCTCGCCAAAAGCCGGCTAACGGTCAATGGTTATTGGTAATTAAGAATTATCTGCCCTACATCCTCAGCATGACGGCGGCCCTTTACACCATGTACTACGCCGCTTTCATTTTTATTTTTCAGATTTTGTACACTTTGCCGGGCCTGATCAGGCCAACCCAGGCGGAGGCCGGTGATAGACCCAGGCCCCGCCAGTTGCTCTGGCTCAGATTCTTGCCCTTTGTGATGGTGGGACTGCTGTACCTGCCCTGGCTTATTTACGCCGGCTCCCGCACAGCCGCTTATGTTATCAACAAGCGCAGCGTTGAAAAGTATGCTCCACTCAGCCTGTTCCAATTTTGGGGCGACCATCTGGCCGCCTTTAGCCTGGGCCATGTGCCGGCGTCCTGCCACGCCTATCTCTGGGTAGCCCTATTCTTTGTGCTGACGGCCGCTCTCGGCTTGGGGGCCATCCTGACAACCCGGCGCGCCTCGTCCCGGTATCTTGTCCTGTATTTATTGATCCCCCTACTGCTCCAGTATCTCATCAACCAAATTTTTCCTTTTACCCCGCCGTATTATGAGCGAACCCTGTTGATTGCCGCCCCGGCCTATTGGTTATTGCTGGCGGCGGGCCTGGTATGGTTGTGGCGCCGGCAGCCCTGGCTGGCGAGTCTGACGGCGGCAAGCCTGTTTGCTCTAACCAGCGTCAGCCTGGTTGGTTTTTACACGGTATCGCGTTATTCTCAAGAGGATTATCGCCCGCTGCTCAGGGACATCGCGGCCCGCGCCACCCCCGACGATACCTTACTGGCCAGCTATCAGTGGCAGCTTGGCTTTTATTACGCTTACCTGCCCACGCCCTGGCCTCGCTTTTTTAGCGTGCCAGGTTGGGGCGAGGGTTGGGCCGGGGAAAAGGGCCAAGCGCAGCGCCGGCAGGATGTGGCCGCTATTTTGGCGGCCTCGCCCCGGCTGTGGTTTCCGGCTCACCAGGCCTTGGGCCATTTTTGGGAAGACGAAGCTGAAGCCACCATTGGCGAGCTGGGCTATCCGGCCTGGCTGCAATGGTACGGCCCTCAAACCAAGCTAACCCTGGCCGGCTCGGCGGCCCCAACCCTGCCCCCAAACCCCGGCGCTAATTTTGAAAACCGTTTAATTTTACAAGCCTCAGCCGTTGGTGCAGGCCGGTATGAAGCTGGCCGGGGCATCGTGCCCGTAGAATTGACCTGGCGCAAAGAAAAAGACCTGGACAGCGAGCATCGGGTGAGTTTGCGCCTGGCCGACGCCGCCGGTAGAACCTGGGCCGTCCGCGACAGCTTGCCCGGTGAGGCTGCTTTTAACGGCCTGCGGCCCGGCCAAACTTTAACCGACCGGCCTGGCCTGCTGGTGGCCGCCGGAACTCCGCCCGGACTTTACCGCCTGCTGCTCAGTGTGCGCCGCACCAGCGACGACCGGCCGCTCAACCTGCTGGATGAGCGGGGCCAGCCCCAGGGCGCGGAACTGCTGCTGCGCCAGGTAGAAGTGGTTGACCCTCAGCCGCCGGTCAAACCCGAGGCGCTGCCGGTACAAGTCAGCACCAATGCCAGCTTTGGGCAGTTGGCCCGGCTGGTTGGCTACAGCCTGGGACAGGGACCGTTCAAAGCGGGGCAAGTTTTACCGCTAACGTTGTTTTGGGAGTCTCTGGCCGATGCCCCTGGGCCGCTAACCATTGTGCTGCAACTTCAAGATGCTAACGGCCGGCCCGTTTTTTCTTTTGAGCGGCCTCCCCTGCGGCCCAGCAGCGAGTGGCAGCAGCGTACCCTGCTGCGCGACCCTTATGACCTGCCTTTGCCCCCCACCCTCCCACCGGGTGATTACGGGCTGGCAGTGGCCGCCCATACGCCGGAGCAAACGCCGCTGCCTGTCAACGGCAGCGATTTTTTGCTGCTGACTCAGGTGAGCACCGTAGACCGCCCGCACAATTTTGAAGCCCCTACCCCACAAATCAGCCTGGAGGTGAATTTTAGCAACCAGGCCCGGCTGGTCGGTTTAGATTTGCCGCAAACCACGCTAAAAGCGGGCGACGCGCTGCCCCTCACCCTCTATTGGCAGGGGTTGGCCCCCATGCAGCAAAGCTGGAGTGTGTTTGTGCATTTGCTAGATCAGGCCGGTAATATTAAGGCGCAGCAAGACCAGCTTCCCGGCGGTGGTCAATTTCCAACCACGGGCTGGCTGCCGCAAGAATACCTGGCCGACTCCTATCACCTGCCCATCCCGGCTGATACCCCGCCGGGCCGTTACCGGCTGGAAATTGGGCTGTACGACGCTAATGATTTTAGCCGTTTGCCGGTAGTTGAATCTGGCCAGGCGAGAAATGATCATGTAATTTTGGAGAGCTGGCCGATTTCAATAGAATAGGTGTATATGGAACGAACCAATGAAACCTGGCTGGCCGATTTACGCAGCGCCGGCTCACCGCAAACCGAGGCGCTGGCTGATTTGCGCCAATTTCTCCAAAGAGGGGTATTGGCTTATTTGCGTGGCCGCAGCGACCTGGGGTTGGCCGAAAGCGAACTGCGCCAGTTGAGTGAGGATTTAACTCAGGAGGCCATCCTTAAAATTCAAGCTAACCTGGCTTCTTTTCAAGGCAGGAGTAAATTTACCACCTGGGCCGCTAAAATTGCCGCCAATCACACCATCAGTGAGCTGCGCCGGGCCAAGTGGCGTGATCTTTCTCTGGATGCCGTTACGGAGGCGGGCACATCTTTACAAGAGACTTTGCTTAACGCCGTGCAGCCCGGCGGCAACCCCGATACTCAAAATGAACGGCAGCAGGTTTGGCAGAGTGTGCTTGAGGTTATCAACCATGATCTCACCGAGCGGCAGCGGCAGGTGCTGGCGGCTGTTCAAATGGAAGCCATGCCGGTAGAAGAAGTGGCCCGGCTGCTAGAGACTAATCCCAACAATGTCTATAAATTATTGCACGATGCACGCTTAAAGCTAAAGCAGCGTTTAACCAGGTTGGGTTTAGACCCCCAGTATATTTTGAGATTATTTAGCGAAGAATAGTAAGGAAGCTCAGGGTTGGCACGTCTAGCGAGTAGCGACCTGAGAGGAGTAGCATGTATGTCGCCAAAGTCCTGGCAATTTTTGCTAGAGTCAGCTTTTGATGCCGAGGCGATTGAAATTGATTGCCCGGAATGTTTTGAGCTGTTGGACCAATATGTTGAACTTATCCTGGAAGGGGCCAACCCGGTGGAGGCGCTGCCGCTGGTTGAGCAGCACCTTAAACACTGCCTGTGTTGCACCGATCAATTTAAGGCGTTAATGGTAATGCTGCAGCAATCAACCACCCTGTGAGCAAAGAAAAAGAGGCGCTCTTGCAAAAAGCGCCTCTTTTTTTGCCGCCTTAAAAAGAATAAATGCTTTTAAATAAGGCGGGGGCTGATTGACCGGGTTGATGGTCGTTCCATCCGTTGTGGTAAATCAGCCAACATAATTTGCAATTATATCACCCTGATCTAAAAATTTCCATAAAAATCGTGTAAATTTTGTTCTAGCGTTCTACCACCTCAACACCCGGTGGAACTTTACAAACCAGCGGCAAGGTAAAGGTAAAGGATGAACCCTGGCCTGGGGCGCTTTCAAAAGTAAGCAGGACGAGTTTAATCAAAAGTATGG
>CAZDMM010000117.1:0-5084 GCA_964505845.1 uncultured Caldilineaceae bacterium | reverse complement strand
TTAATTCGCCCCCATGCGTTTCAATCATATTTTTGGTAATCCAAAGGCCCAAACCGGTGCCCGGTTCATCACGCACTTTTGGATCATTAGAACGGAAAAATTTTTCATTGAATAACTTGGCCTGGTCTTCGGCGGTGATGCCGTAGCCGCTATCTTTAACCGTAACGGTAACCCCGTTAACCTTACCGTTGTTGCTGGCCTTAGCGGTTACTAAAATATCGCCGCCTTGGGGGGTATATTTATAGGCGTTGCTGACAAAATTAGTCATGATCTCCACAATGCGGTTGTAGTCGCCGCGCAGTTCCGGCAGGTTAGGCTCTACTTCAACCTTTAGATTGAGCTGTTTATTTTCAATCTGGGGCCGCACCGAGCCGATCACTTCCTCAATCACCTGCTGCATTTGCACATCCTGTATCTCCAGCCGAATCCGGCCGGCCTCAATCCGGCTGAACTCCAGCAAATCTTTTACCATGCGGGCCATTCGATCCACGTTGTTGTTGATGACATTGAGAAACTCTTTTTGTTGGTCGCTTAAATTAGCGCCGGCCGTCATTTGTAAAAGTTTGGCATAACCTTTGATGCTGGTCATGGGCAGTTTTAGATCGTGAGAAACACGATCCATAAAGTCAGTCTTGGCCTGATTGACTTCTCTAACCTGCTCAAAGAGCTGCGCGTTTTGAATGGCAATGGCCGCCGGGCTGACCAGGAGTTTGACAAAGGAAACATCATCGCTGGTAAAGGCATCGGGCCGGGTGCTTTCCAGGTCAATAACCCCAATCACTTTTTCCTCGCGCATAACCGGTACCACCAGCATGGAACGAGTTCGGTGCGAGTTGGGAATATAATCTTTATCCAGGGTAATATCATTTACCCAGGCTATCTCACCGGTGCGCACCACCCGCCCAATAATGCCCCGGGTGAGCGGCCAGGGATCTTTTTTGTAACGGCTCATTTCCATGGGCATACCCCGCTGGGCCAGCAGATACAGCCCCGCCTCTTCGCCTGTTTGAGCCTTTAGCACGCCCATCAAGCCCATTTCAAGCCCCAGCGCGTCCATGGCCCTGGTCAGAGAAATATCCAAAACTGTTTTCAGTTCCAGCGAAGATTGTAATTCACGGTCAAACATTTGCAGGGCTTGCAGTTCTTGCACCCGCTCATTGAGAGCCTGGTCGGTGGCCTGGAAGATTTGGGCGTTTTCAATGGCAATAGCCGCCTGCGCCCCAAATGACATCAGCAGGTTACATTCTTCCTGGTTAAAAGGCAGGCCATCTTTTTTATTGATAACTTCAATCACTCCAACCACGCGCTCGTGCGCAATCATCGGCACGCACAAGATGTCTCTGGTGCGGAATTGGGTGGCCTCATCAAAGGCCACATTCCAGCGGGAGTCGGCGGGGGCATTGTTAATAATCAAAGGCCGCCCGCTTTTAGCCACCGTGCCTACAATGCCCTTACCGTTTTCTGTTTTTAAGCCTTTTAGCTCAGACCCACTCGGCCCCAGCACCACCTCAAAGGTTAATTCTTTGCCTCGCCGGTCTAACAAAAGTAATGAGCCGGCTTCAGCCTCCAGGATTTGCACCGCGCAGTCCATCACCCGGTTTAAGGCGATATCCAAATTTAAGGTAGAGCTGATGGCTACGCTGACCTCGCTCAGGGTGGCCAATTGATTGGCGCGGTGGGTGGCCTCTTTGAGCAGGCGTGATTTTTCCAGGGCAATGCCGGCCTGGGCGGCAAAAAGTTCCATCAGCCACACATCTCGCTCGCTAAAGCGATGATTCCGGGTGCGGTGGGTTAGCACCAGCACCCCGCGAATCTGGTCGGCCCAACTCAACGGGACACCCAACACAGCCCCAAAGCGGGCCTCTTTAAAGCGGCTGGAACGGGCCGGAAAAGTGGGGTAATAATCCGTTACCACCGACTCGCGGCGCAGCAAAACCTGCCCGGCCACATCTTCCCCTTTTTTAAGGGTAAAACCGGTGTAATCTGTGCCCAGGTTATAACTATGCACAACTTTCAAGGTTTCGTTGTCCGGTTCCAGCATAAAAACTAACCCCCCGGCTGCTTGCAGCAGATGGGCAGCGCGCCGGATGATTGAAGCTAGCAGCAGGTCTGGTTCTGCTTCGGTTTGGATATCGGCCGATACATTTTGCAGGGTGGTTAATTCGGCGGCGCGCTGGTTGGCTTGCTCTAAGAGGTGGGCGCTTTCCAGGGCAATGCTGGTTTGGCTGGCCAGGGTGGCCAAAAAATGCAAATCATTGCTGCTGTAAGGGTGCCCAGATTTTTTTGTGCCTAAAGAAAACCAGCCCGTGAGGCGCTCGGCGCCCAAAAAGGGAACGCACAAAGTAATATTGAGCATTTTGAGCCGGGCTAATTCTTCAGGATTAATATTGAGTTCAGGGGGCAAATTTTCATTGGGGGGCAGGTAAAGAATATCTTTGGTGGTGGTGAGCCAGCTTACCAGTTCATTACCGGAGCCAAAAGAGACCTCGATGGGCTGCGTATTCTGAGCATGGATTTGGGTATGGATGGTAAAGGTATCCAGGTTAGGATCTTTTAGAAATACCAGGGCGTTGTCGGGCTGGAGGGTTTCATCAACCTGTTTTAATAAGAGGCTGAGGATACTGTTGGTGTCCAGGGGTGAGGAGATAAGCTCCTGGCCATAGCGCTGCAAGGCCTGCCTAAAATCAACCCCATCGCGCATCAACCGGCGGTTAACCCAATTTTGCAAGCGCTCGCGGAGCGGCCCCAGGCCAATAACCAGGACGAGGATAAAAATGGTAAAAACTATCGGGTTATCGAGCAGTTCAATGGTGTGCAACTGGGCGGCCAGCAAACTGATCAACCCAAAGTAGGCGACCGTAACGGCTAAGGTCATCAGGGTGTAAACTACGGCCCGGCTAAAAACAAGGTCTAAATCCAACAGGCGATGGCGCAAAGCGGCATAAGCCACCACAATTGGAAAAACCAGGAAACAAGCCAGGGCTGTGCTGAGGTTAAACCATGCGGTTGGCAGATTAACCCCAAACGCCTGAGCCAGAACCCAGGCGGTGAGCGGCCCAAAAGAAACCAGGCTGCCCCAAAAGATAATGGTGATTTGCTGCCGGACCAGGGCCGCAAAGGTGGTGCTTTGTCCATTGAGCAGTAAAACCAGGAACAGCAGCACCGCTGCGGCGATGAAATTGAAGCTCCAGGACCAAACCCACAAAAAAGCCGCCCGGTTTGCCGAAATATAAAGATAATACAGGTTGGCGCCCCCCAAAATTAGGGCGGCCAGGTAAGGGGCCAACACCAGGCGAGGCTTGCGCCGGGCCAGACGGGTTTCTGCCGGAAAAACAAAAGAAAGATGAACCAGGGCAGCGCCTAGCAGCGGAAAGGCCACAACCCACAGGGGAGTCAGCACGTGGAGCGAGTGCTGGTCAAAAAAGCCGGCCATAAAAATAGCGGTGAAGGTGCAAAAGGTGATAAAAACCCGGCTGGTCGCGTCGGCGCGGCGCAGACGATAAACCACCAGGCCCAGGCTCAGGTAAACGAGACCGATGACAAAGGGCAGCCAGAATAAGCGGATAAGTTCTTGCAGCGGAAAAGTGGTTAAGGCAACGGTTAACGTGCGCTCGGCGCCGCCGGCCCCTGGAGCAAAGGAGAGATCTACCCTGGAGTCGATGGCCGGGGCCTGGATGGCGGCATAAAGGTTTTGGCCGGTAAAAATCGGTTGGCCGTTGAGTTGAGTTAAAACATCGCCGCTTTGCAGTTCGGGAAACCGGGCGTTCAAGTCCAGGTAGTCGGCCTGGGCCACTACCAGGCGCGGATAAAAAAGAAGACCGGGGAAGAAGCGTTCAGCCCAAACAAGGGCCAGGATCAGGGCTAAAATGTTGACAACAACCGCCAGGGCAATCAGCAGGGGCGCAGCTATGGAGGCGAGTTTTTTAACAAACCCATCTTTTAAAGAACTATCAACCGGTTCCATACGTATAATTCGCCTTGAGGCTACTTAGAACCTATCCAAAAACCTGCGCCCCCCGGCCAGCTTAAGTGCCCGGAGAGGCTTTTGGATGGATTCTTTGTCAGGTTGGAAAACAAGTTCAGATCGGCGTCAGCCACCAGCGGTAAAATAGGCCACCCCAATTACAAACCATATTTTCAAGTTTAACACGCAGCCGGAGGCAAGTCAAGATAACTGGTGGTACTTTTTTGGGGTATTTAGGAATTTTGGCCTATTGTGGAGAGGAAGAGGTAATTGGTGATTGGTAATTAGTAATTTGGTAATTACCAATCACCAATTACTAATTACCAATTACTTTTAATACAAAAACATGGGCTTTTGATTCACCCGGCGCACTTTGGGCCGGTACGCCTCTACATCGTAGAGTTCATCCACGTCTACGCGCTTGACGCCTTCGGACAGGGTGTTGGCCGGTACATTGGTGTATTTGCCGTCTTTTAAGGCCACCATCCGGCCAAAGTTTTTTTCTTGCACCAGGTCCATGGCCATGTGGGCGTAATTAAAGCTAACCATCAGATCAACCGAATCGGGCGCGCCGGAGCGCATGAGGTAGGCCACTTGCTGGTAGATGGTATTCTGGCCGGTGATTCGCTTGATGGTATCACCTGTCAGGGCGCCGATGCCGCCCAATTTTTTGTGCCCGTAAGCGTCGGCCTGGCCATATTCAATTATTTTGCCGCCAATCATCGAGGCCCCCTCAGAGATGGTCATAATGGCGTAATTGCTGGGGTTGCTGCGCTTATCGCGCATCAACAGGGCGGCCAATTTTTCCGGGTCAAAGGGCACTTCGGAGATGATGGCCCGGTCAACATCGGCCAGGTAAGCCGAGATGAGGGAGGTTTCGCCGGAGTTGCGGCCAAACAGCTCGATAACGCCGATCCGCTCATGCGAGCCGACGGAGGTGCGCAAACTGTGAATAAAATTGACGCTGCGGGTGACGGCGGTGGAAAAGCCGATGCAATAATCGGTACCGTAAACATCGTTGTCCATGGTTTTGGGAATAGCCACCACCGGGAAGCCTTCGGTGTGCAGGCGATGCCCATAGCTCAGGGTATCGTCGCCGCCGATGGGGATGAGTACATCA